>NZ_WFIY01000004.1:0-152500 GCF_009729545.1 Acidianus infernus | reverse complement strand
AAGGTACCCCTAGTACGAGAGGAACAGGGTACCGGGGCCTCTAGTTTACCGGTTGTCCGGCCAGGGCAGTGCCGGGCAGCCACGCCTCGAGGGGTAATCGCTGAAAGCATCTAAGCGAGAACCCCTCCCCAAAAAGAGGCGGCCGTGCAGGTGGCCGAAAGGCTGCCTGCGGGAGCCCACTCCTAGAAGAGGAGGTTGATGGGGTGGGGGTGTAAGCCCCGAGGGCGAAAGCCCGAGGGGTTCAGCCCGCCACTCCCAATAGGGCGAGCCCAGCGTAGTCAGTCCTTAGGTGGCTGGGCTTAACTGGTCGTTGGCTAGCCTCTTCTTATTCTTGATTTTTGTCGTGTTGGGTTGTTAGAGATATTATAATAGTGGGTATTAGTAGTGGCTGTCTTGTACATAAGGGGTATTCATTTGGATCATTTTAGTTTTGGGCTATTAGCAGTATTCTTTACTTTTTCTGTTTTCATATTGTTGGCAGGTTTTTCTATCGATTCCTTATTCTATTTCTGAGGAAGCATGGAAATCTCTGCGAAATTCCTAATAGTTGCAAAATTTCTCTCACAACTGAACATGTATTTGCTGTAATTAGCGAAATTTCGTTACTTTAGTCTCCCTCTAGTCTGTCTTTGATGCGCTGAGGTAAATTTAACGGCAATCTGATCATAAATCATGGAAAATTTCAAATAAGCTAAGAAGACTTAAAAATGCTTAACATGAACAAGATTATCCACATAATTAAGGACAGGGTAGCTTTCGCTTAAAAGAGAAGAAAGTAAGGCTTAGAAATCGCCAAAAATAGAATTACACTACCTCTAGAGGGATTATAGCATACTGTATGAGTATATTAACTACGGCGTATATTAGGTAGGTGGAGATTCTACAGAAGAAGACCTTGTAACGAGGCTTGTGTTTATCCCTAGGAAAATCCCTATAAGCAAAACTTTTAAACAGCTCAAGGTGCAGACATTCCAGTGTGTCTAAGTAAAGATCATCACAAATTTCTATATCTAAGAATTTCTTCTATATCTTGTCTGATAATACTGTAACTCTTTCATGTACTCGTTTTTTAAATCATTTCTAAATGCAATTTTGGATAGTTGCACTTTTTATTTATATAGCTAGTAGATAGTATTACGCCATGTGTATTTTTTATTATTAATGATCTCTCAACTTGATCATGGAGGTATTAGAGTGGTGACTGCTAGGGTGGTCAATTGGAGAGGGATTCGGTTGCTCCAATTAACCTGGTTAGATCGGAGGGTGTATGATCCTTTAAGCCCGTGAGAAGAAGCTTCAGTAAATTTTTTATATTCATAATTTTATCTAATAACAGTAATGTCTACTGCTCCTATTCCTATTCCAATACCTGAAGGAGCAGTTGGGGCTATAGCTGGTATTATAGGTGGATTAGTGACTTATGGTTCAATTAGGGACACTGCAACTTGTACTGGAATGCAGATAAAGGAGAAGGGATTCTCTTACGAGTTTTACCCTGCGTTAGCTACGTCACTTAGAGTAACAAAGAGTACCAAGAATATTTTCCAGGTTATTAGGCATGGAATAATAATTAGGACGCAGGAAGGGAACTATTATTACGTAGGCGGTAAATCAAATTATTGGGCTTCAGCTAGGAGTTTTCAAGCCTTTCAAGGAGGAACAATTTTTTACAATAATACTAGAGCATTAGCTACTAAAATAAGGGGTAAAGAGAGTAACATTGTAGTTCTTAGAATGAGGACAAATAGAATAAGTAGTGCATGGTTACAACCTAACCCTCCAGAAGGATGCAAAACTCCAATTGTTGGCTGGTTCTTAGATGGGTTAGAATCTATTGCTGCGGGAGCAATAATGACTAACTATATTCCATACTATACTTCTTTACCTATATCTAGTACTTCTATACCAGGCTCTCTCATTTCCGTATCTGGTGGTCATTATAGTGCAGATGCCCTTGCAGCAGTTCTTCTAAATATATCAAAGATACCTCCTTTTCCTTACATGGTTATAGTTACTGCGAGCAAGCAGGCTTCTTTTGAAGTTCCTCCTGCAGTTCAGCGTGGTTCTGCTTACGTTCTCTTTCCTGCAAGTGTTATGGATGATTTATGCAAGTTTTTCTTGGCTGGTGATTTCGAGAAGTATTGTTCTGAACTTGTTAGTGATACTTCTTATAATGAGGCTTTGATAGGTGCTCCGCTTTTTATGTCTTTTTCTTGTCCCAGTGGTTGTAAGTCTGTTGGTTTAATAGGCTTAGTCTTCGACGGTAATATGTTGAGTGTTGGGGGTTATTCTTTTGGTAACCTTTTGATTGTTGAGCCTCCTCATCCTTATACTGATGCAGGAATGCTTACTTACGCTGATAAATTTGGAGTTAGGGATGTGCTAGATCTGAGTATTAGGGTGTTGAGAGTGCTGAGAGGGCTATTAGTTCTATTGTTTCAGCGTATGGAATAAGTGGGGTTGTTGCGGGTGCTATAGTTAATTATATTGTTTGGACTGACAATGTGGATGAGATGGTTAGTAGTGCTAAGCCTTATGCTGAGAAGGTTAAGAATGTTATTGGGCGTGTTAGGGAGGAATTGATAAGGACGAGGAATTATAGGCTTTTGAGTTACGTTGATGAGTGTGTTGCTCAGCAGAATTTAGAGCTTTTTGAGGAAGATATTTATCAAGAGGCTTTAGATTGCGTGTTCTCTAATATAGAGAACATAAGGAATTAATTTGATTAAAACTAAACTAGTAATTACCTAGATTAGGAATATAGAGGGTAAAATATTGCTAAAAATGCTCAGAAATTAATCCGGTATTACTAACAATTTATTTCTTACGATCAACTCTAAAGATGCTTAGAATTAGTTTTAACGTGAAACCTAAATAAAACGTGAGGATATAATATTAGTATTATTTATTATTTATTATTGAAAATTATCTACAACAGTTTTGACGCTTCTTTATATACTGGGTCTAGGAATTCGTAATCTTTTATTATGCTCATTTTTTCTAGGTTTTGTATTATATTATCTAGCACGCTTGTGGATATTGTTGAACCTTCCTCTTTTTCCATGCATGATAGTAGTTTAGACCAAGAGTTTTCTCCTTTTGCAAGGCATTTTAATGCGTTTCTGTACCTTTTCCCCGTTATGTAAGATACCTTTTTTGTTTTTTCTTCGATTAGGTTTTCTAGTTCTCCTTTTGCAACTTTTACTGCAGTTTTCTTTACTTCTTCGATTTTTCCCATTGTAGCGTATTCGTTGCCTGCAAATGTTAGCCAGCCTGGTATTCCGTCGAAGTAGTCTATAATTTCCTCGATAACTTTATCCTCAACCTTTATTGAAAGTTCTTGGAACCCTCTCTGTAGGAATTCTTTGCTCTTTTCTTTGTTGAATCTGTCCAGAGTTATTTCTAGGTAATATCTTCCGTAAACTGGGGAGTTTTCGTTTTCTACATCTATTAATTCGTGTAATAAACCTACTTCTGAACCCGTAAGGATGAACGTTAAGTTTTTATCATAGTCGTAAGCGTGAGCTATAGCGTCTTTTATTTCTTTGCTTAATGGCCCTCTTAGTCTTTGTGCTTCGTCTATTGCTATAATTAATCTTTTTTTATTTAGTTCGTCGAAGAGGCTTGACAATGATATGTAGTTCTTCCCTCCCCATTTTAATTCAACGTAATTTCCTGCAATGTTTATTCCTTTTACTTTCTCCAGAACGTCTTTCAAATAGGATAATTTTGAGGATAGCGCTTCCGAGAATAGTGAGTATAGTTCTTTTCTACCGTAGTTTTCCTTTAGTTTTCTGCAGTCGATGAGTATGTAATTTTCTTTTAGCTCGTTTAGTGAAACTAGGAGTACTGAGGTTTTGCCTATTCTTCTCACTCCTGAGATGAGCAGTAAGGGTCTTTTTATATTACTTATTATTTCCTCAACTTCTTTTTCTCTATCAAATAGGTCTTCTTTCCTGTCTTTTGGTCTTTCATCAAATAACAACTTCTGCCCCAGAATCATACTTCTGCCCCAGAAGTAAATAAGCCTTTACGAAATAGTCTGTTAGCCTAATTGAGTTCGTTAGATTTAATAGTTTCTTTATCGTTTGTTGAATGATATGAAGGTTGTCAAATATTACGTTAATGTTAAAGTGGAATTGAAAGAAGGTAAAAATGTTGATGCTGAGAAGGTTAAATTAGAAGGTATACTTAAGAGGTTCTCAAAGAAAAAGAAAGGTGAGGATAAGGAGGAGCCTAAGTTAACAGTAACTGACCATACTATTGAACTTTCCGGAATAAGGTTTAGGGAACGCATTGGGTTTAGGAATTTCGTTAATGAGCTTGCTCAGAAGTATGAGGCAAAGTGCACTCCTTTGAATGAAGCTAACGGTAAGCTAACTGTACAGTGTGAGGGTGAGAATGCTAAAATATCTTTTGAGGCTAACGTTGTGAGGTTTAAGAAGCCTAAGAAAGAGGAAGGAGAGAAAAAGGAGGAAGCTAAGACTTAAGGAATTTCTCAGTAATTGAAAGTAAGTAAGGGTAGTTTAAATCTTCCTTAATAGTTTTTATTCTTATTTTTTCCTCATATTCTCTGACTTTTGGAATTTCTGCAACCCTTTTACCTTCTACCATTATAGAATTTTGAGTGAAGTATTTTACGCAATTTAAATAAACTCCTATATCTCCTTTTCCTTTATTTATATTTCTTAAAAGTATAGTTGAAACTCCTTTAGATCTTGCTGAGTTAGCTAACATTACATCAGCGGTTATTAATACTAATTTTTCAGGTAATTCACTTTTTAGTCTTTTACTTTCTTCTAATAGGTTTGTGTCACCAAATCTTCTATCTTCCGAAATTGGAGGTGTATGCAATAATCTGTAACTTTCCATTCCCATGTAAAAGTGGTAAAGTTTCTCGTCTTTTTGTGTGCTAGATGTCTTGTTCTGTAGTTCGTTATATGTAGCTCTTGAGGCTAATAATCTGTAGCCTGGGTATGTCAAAAACTTTAATCTAGGTCCTATTTTTATGTAGGTGTTTGTATCAGCTATGAAGAATGAGCCTTTTTGAGCTTCTTCCTTTATTTCATCCTCTTCTTTGTATCTTAAGAATCCTGATCTTAATAGGCATAATTCTTCGTTCTCATCTTTTGCATCCGAGATTTCAAATTCTTGGATTTCTCTATAGGAGTTTTCTATTGTAACTTTTCCTAGAAGACTGTAAATATTTATTAACGCATCAGTTGCCGTAGTTGATAATTCGTTATCGTTAGGCAGGCCTTTAATAGTTTGTGGAGGGTCAAAGTTAATTTTTTCTCCTGTCCTCATGTTTACGACTTCCATTTCGTTAAATGGAATGTAACCAAAAACGTGGTAACCTTTGCTTTCTTCTTTTATGTAAACGTAGCGTACTTCTTTTGCTTTTGAATAAGCAATTATTGAATATGCCATATATTTTCTTCCTGGAGTTATGTCAGCTATGTCTATATCTACGTTCTTTAGTTTTTCTCTCCAATTTTTTAATCCTTTACCTAATTCGATTTCTTCAATTTCTGAGTTAATTCCAATAACTTTAACTATCTCTTTTAATTTTGTATAGTCCTTCTTTGTCTTTTCCTCGGATAGTATTATAATTTTATCAATTTGCTTTATTCCTGTAAATATTTCTGTGAGTATGGCGTTAGTTGTCGTAACTAACTTATTCGAACCTAGGACTCCTAGTATCATATAAATAGAGTAGTATTATCAGTAAATAATTATCGTTGAAAGACTTTTTATATTTGAAGAAGAGGAGAAGTATTTAATGTGCATAGGTTTACTACTTGATATAATCTTTTTCATTATAGATATAATCATACCTATTTGGAACTCATATAATTCTGGTAAAATATCAGCTTATAGAAAAGGGCTAGGAAAGCTTTTGTATGCATTGGGAGGTTTTTTGCCAATGAGTTATGTACTTAGCTTGATTATAGCTATAGTTTTGGGAATTTTTGGTTATATTTCCGTCTCTACCACAGTTTTCATATTATCGTTCTCTGGACTCGTTTTTGGTCTGGAGATTATTATATGGGGAGTTATTGCAACGTATTTAAGTGCTGTTTCAACAGTAAGAGGCAGAGATTGGAAGGCAGGGTTAATAACTGGCTATAACGCTTTTGCTACAATATTTGATGCCTGGGCTTACATTTCATCTTTCTTTTCTAATCTGAGAGACGCTAGAAAGGCAATAGACTCTAGTGACTTTTCAGTAATTGATGTTATAATAATATTTGCTGTGGCACTCGGAGTTGGTTTCATAATTACTTATGCGGCATATAAGGAAGGATTGAAGTCTGCAAGGACTAGGTATTGGTATTAAGTTCTTCCTCTAGGAGATCTATTCCTATCTTATCTAGGCTTTTTATCCACTCTATGAATTTTCTCACGTTATCTCCTTCAATTACTGCACCGTGTTGTGGCGCTATGATTCTAATATCTAACCCTTGAATTTGTTTTAACCATAATTCTATTGCCTTTTTATTAGCCATGTATTTTTTGTGGAAGTTCTCCATGTATTTCTTGTGTTCGTCGAAGTTATCAACTATTATGTACCATGAACCTTTTGGGAAGACTGCTGCTCCTAAATCTCCAGAGAAGTAAACTTTAGTTATTGGATCATAAAGGTGGAAGTTACCAACTGAATGCAGGAAATGAGCAGGAATTATTTTTAAATTGTCTCCGTTTAGGTTAATTTGCATTCCTTGAATAGGTATTCTTATTACGTTCATTTTTATATCTACTCCCAAATGTGGTAAGAATCTATCCCATAAGTCTGAAATTAGTATTTTTGCATTGGGGCAATAATTTAACCATAAGGTAATTCCGGAAACTATGTCTGGATCTTCGTGGGATAGGAAGATGTATTCAACGTCTTCTGGTTTAATGAACTTTTGCATTACATTATATACTCTCTCAAAAACTAATGGTCCTCCAGGATCCATTAGTATTCCTTTATCTTTTACGGTAAGTAAATATTGGTTTGTTATTATTCCTTTATCCATTTCTGCTTCATCTATCGATAACCAAACGAATTTGTTTCCTTTTTCTTCTGCCAATACGATTGGGTCAATCAAATTAGGTCACCATACTTGGTTTTAATAGATTTGCGTAAACAGAAACGTGAAATAATCCTTTAAGTTTTAACAATTCTTCTTCGGAATAAAATTCTTTGTCAGAAATTTTTACATATATCCCTTTGAGTTCTCCGTTAACAAATAGAAGGCGAAAAGTGTTTTCTTCATTAAACCCTGATATATAAATTATAGGGTATTGCGAGAATTTATGCAATAGGTTTTCAATGAAGGGAGTTATATCTATCTTACCCGTATCTAGCTTATCAGAATATATTAACTTGGAAGTCGAGACTAGCTTTGCTACAAAGGACAAGGAAGCTAGCTTAGATGATAAAGATTCGTTATTTTTCTTTTGTAGGGCTGTCTTCTGTTCAAGGTATTTTATCTTTAAATTTTTCATCATTTTCTCCAAAATCTTGTTCATTTGCTTTTCAAATTTTCCGGAATATGAAAGGGATAAAGAAATGATTTTTCTGTTTTTATTAAACGTTATAAGTAAAGTCGCAAAGGAATCTTCATTTTTGAATTTATGCTCTATATATTCTCCACCTATAAAGCTCGTAATTTCGTATTCTAATATCTTATTTAAGAAAAAGAAGTTCTTTACTCTAAGCTTTACTTTGTTCTCTGAGAAACCTACTAAGTTAGGAATACAATCTATTATATTCTTTTTATCATAAAACCAAAGTTTACTAGAGTCGTCGTCAGTAGTCTCAATCTCCTCAGTTAATTTTATAACCATCTTATTTATAGATCTGCTGTTTTCTATTTAAGCTATTATGAAGTTTGGATATAAATCGTTTAATTTCACTTTCTAAATTTTATACAATATTTAATTATGTTTTTATCATTTTTACAAAAATATTTTAAATTTTAATAAGGAGAGCTAGGGCTGATAGAATTTTATGAAGGAAGTCAATTAGATATCATAAAAACATAAGGTTTTAGTATGTATGGGAAGTCTTGTTAAATAAGCATATCGGTGAAAGCTATTTTACTGACTTCCTCCTGGAAGGATTCCTTTCCAAGGGGTTCATAGTTCCCACCATCAATTCGAGTGACTCAGAGACTACCATTGTAAGAGTGGAGAGACTTTCATCTATAAATACTGGGGAGGAGCGTCATTAACGTCATTAAAAACTTTCTTGGACTATCCATCCCCTTCTCGCCTCCTAACTCCCATTTTTGTAAATTTTCGCAATACCCTTATATGTTAACTTGTCAGAAGTTATTGTACCTACTTTTGTACCTAACCAGAATATGTAAAAATTATCCCCTAAGTAAGTAAACGCATAAATCATTGCAATTAAGGAATTAGGCTAATAAATTAGTATTTCTCCTTATTGCTACTGTTGGCATAGGATTTTTAATAAACATTATGTAGTCGTATATATGGTTAGGGAGCTTTCTTTCTTAGTATTGTTTATGTTAATATTTGTCTCGTCCTCAATTGTTAGTATTGAAGTTGGGAATGCTCCATCTTTTATTTTATGTAATTCTGGTTATATATATGTTACGAATTATAATTCTAGTACCGTAAGCATTATAAATCCTAGCAATAATGAAGTTATTTCTACTATTGCTGTGGGTTCTCAACCAATAAGTATGGTTAGTGCAGGTAACAAGATTTATGTAGCTTTAGCAGGCTGTGATAAGATAGTAGTATTAGAAAATAACAAGATTATAAGGTCTATTAATTTGACGTCTTCCCCTTGTTATATGGCTTATGATCCTAAAGATCAAGAACTTTTCGTTATAGAACCAGAGATTAATTCTCTTGGGATAATAAAGAACTGCAGTTTAATAAAAACTATAAATCTTGGTTATCAACCTGACGCTATTGCTTTTGATCCTAAAAATTGTCTTCTTTACATAGGCGGAGGATATAACGGCGTAGTTTACGTATATAATACAGAAGGAAAGTTAAATACTACTTATTATATAGGTGGCCGAGTAGTTTACGTTAATTACTGTAATGGGAACATTTTTGTAACGAGTTGGATTAATAATGAGCTTACTATAATAAACTCCTCTGGCGTATTTCATTTTAGTGCTGGCTTGGGTCCTTATGATGCAATTTATGATCCTTCAGACGGCTATATTTACGTATCAGATGTAGCTACGGGGTCGATTCTAGTACTTTCACTCAGCGGTAGTGTTATTCATAATATATCAGTTGGAGGTAGGCCTTCAATTTTAATGTATAAGAATGGTAACATCTACGTTGTTAATTCGCTTTCAAATAATGTTATTATAATCCCTCAAGTACCTCCTCCGCCACCGCCTTATTGCCTTTACTATTTGATAGCAGGTGGTATAGGTATTCTAGTTATAGTAGGCTATTTTGTGATTAAAAAGGAAATCAGATGACTATTTTTTATTTATTACGAATATAATTGATGATACTATTAGTGCAGAGCCTAAAACTTCAAAAAGATTAGGTATTTGGTTAAAGGTAAATATTGCTATTATTGATGCAACTACGGGTTCTAATAAGCCTATAGTTTCTATGTATTGAGGTTTAACCTTATTTGATGCATAAATAACGCTCGTATGTCCTATTAACGTTGGTATAAAGATTAAGCCAAGTAAAGATAAGATCGATGTTAAATCTATCTTCCCTATACCTTGGTATATTACAAACGGTAAAGAGAAAATTGAGGAAGATATGTAAATGCTTGAGGTTAAAACAAGGGGATTTTCCTCGTTTCTGCTTAATAATGTTGTATAAAGTGAGATTAAGAATGCTGATATTAGTGACATTATATTTCCGTATAGATAGCCCAACTGTAAGGGATAATTCATTATTAATATTCCTGAAAAACCTATAGCAGTTATAACGAGGTCAATTCTTTCTGCCTTAAATTTGCTTAAGGGCGATAGGAGTATGGCAAAAAACGGTGAAGTTGAAACTAATACTGTCGTATCAATGATTGTTGTATTATAGACTCCTAATATGAAGGTTATCATGTGAAGGGATAATAATAACCCGAATGGAGAATATTTTATTATTTTTTTAAGGTCTATCCTCCCTAAGGATAAAATTAATCCTGCTACAAGAAATCTGAAAAAAGCAATAGCCCCAGGCGTTAAGTCTGAAAATTTTATAAATATTGCTGCTGTTCCAAAGGATATTCCTCCTATTATTAAGATTACGTAACTTTTATTCACGATTGCTTATTTCTTAGGTTTCTTAATTTAATTTATGGATGCTAAGGATAAGGTAATGTCGTCTGAGATAAAGAGTAAAATAGTCTTAGTAATAAAAAGGGAAGGAGGTAAGTTATCTTTTAAAGATATCAAGGATCTTGTAGGAGTATCTACAGATACTTTAAAATTACAGTTGGCTGACTTAGTAGCGGACGGAGTAATTAAAAAATGTAAGGGTAAATACGCGTTAACTGATATTGGAGAAGAAATAGGCGAATTATTGTTGAAAAGGAACTATTAAGTGGTCTTTCCTTAAGCCAAGTAAATTTTCAGCTAGCCTATTTAGAGTAGGTTCTACCAGCTCCTCATATTCCTCATAAAATAATTTTCCATTAAAAGGAACTAGGACTGCTCTAAGCTTGTAAACCTTTTTTATTATTTCGGCTTGCTCGCAAGGAAATGGCGAAACCTTATTAACTATGAGAAAATCATCATCCTTAATATAATTTAAGCTTAATTCTAAACTTTGAGGGTCTGTAACGAATAATTTCCATTCTATATTACTGTTTTTTATTGTGAGATTAACATTATCTAATATTATAATTTCTGGATTATTATACTTAACTATTTCTTCTATAGAGTAAAGTGATACTTTTTTCCTTTCCTTCTTTCTAAAATAGTAAAAAAGATATTTAGATATCGTAGATTTTCCTGAACCACCTTTAATTCCATGAACTTTGATAATCATAACACTCAACCGGATATCCTGAGGATCTTATTTTTAATTTTAATAAAATATTATATATATCCCTCCTATTTAAAGGAAGGAAAACAGAGCCTAAAGGCCTACAAAATAGGAGTTTCTTACTAGCAATTGCCTTGCCTTTTTTAAAGGTTGCCTTAAAAACTACTAAGTCAGTTAACCATTTATTTGGTCTAACAAGGTATTCTTCGTCACCATCCAGCTTTCCAATTATTCTACCTTCAATATAATCCCCATTTGACTTCTTGAATATTACTACAACTTTTTTATTAACCATGTATCCCAGAATTCCGGTTCTTTCATCACTTACTGGAAAATCCTTTCCTAGAACGAAATTACCTGGCAAAAAATCTACTCCAGAAACTTTCCAAGTTAATCCTTTTCCTTTGGATCTCGTAATAGGGAACTCAAGTTTTTTATGCCTAATTAGTTTAGGTTCATATGACGGGGGAAAATTATTGACAGACGTTTTTACTTGATGCTCTCTTAAGAATCCTGCAATTTCTAGTGTTTCAAATATAAAATTATCATCAGCAATCAAGTTTATCTTCTTTAACCCATGAAAATACTTTATAATTGATAATGAGTCACTATCTATAAGTACACTATCTCCATCTTTTAATTTATATCCTTCTAATAATTTTTTAGTATCAATAAGCTCCACATTTAATCCTTTTGATTGCGCTTAAATAAGCCTTTTTTTAAAAAATTTAGTATGAATGAAGATAAAAAATGAAGTTATTTTCTATAATTTGGACCTATAATTTGTCCATGATATATTTCTTCATTAGGTGAAATCAATGCGCCGAGCTTTCTTTCTCTTCCCCTAACTGGATTTGCCGGATAACTCACTGTTATTACTGATGCTCCTATTTTTGCTCCTCTTCCTACTATTGTGTAAGTTAAGTAACTTTTAGATCCAATTTCAGCTCTCGGTTCTACTAACGAATGTGTAACCTCGCAATATGCTCCTATTTTTGCTTCACTTTCAATGGAAGAATAATCTCTTATTAGAGAGTAATTTCCTATGTACGCGTTTTTTCCTATGTACGCAGGACCTTTAATTACTGCGTAATCGTCGATAATGGCGTTGTCTTCTATTATTACCTTTTTTCCTATTACTGCGGTCTTTGAAATTTCAGCTTTATCTGAAATAATTGAATTATTTAAATCGGAAAGAAGGACCTCTATTGCGTTAATAAGATCTTCTGGGTAACCGATATCTATCCATTTGCCAGACCATATGAAGTATCTTGAGAAAGGAGAGATCTTTTTGAAATATTCTAAAATATCTGTGAAATCTCCCTTAGGTATTATGTAAGCTCCTGCAAGTGCTAGTGTCGAGCCTTCATTAACTATTTCAATTCTATTATCGACTATTCTAGCTAAGCCGTAAGTTTGCATGCCCTCTGAGACTGGGACTAAAGAGAAGACTGCCTTCGAGTTTCCAGTTATGTAGGAATTCATTAGATTCATGTAAAATTCCGGTTCAGCAATAATATCTCCGAAAGCTAATAGGAATTCGTCATCTGGAATTTTATCCATGCCATCAAGTACTGCTCCAGTTATTCCAGACCTTTTTTGCCTAACCGTCTCGAATGGAATATCAATGTTTATTGCCTCCTGAATCTGTTTTTCATGTTCGTTTGTAACTATAACTACTTCATCTATTCCTGCTTTTTTTAAACCGTATAATACATGAGAAATTATAGCTTTGCCTAAGATTGTTATAGCCTCCTTTTGTTCTTTTTCAGTATAAGGTCTTAATCCTTCTCCTTTTCCCGCGGCTAAAACTATTGCTTTCATCCTACAGTCACCGTCTTAGCTAAGTTTCTAGGCTTATCTGGATCATTTCCTCTCTTGACTGCAGAATAATAAGCTATTAGTTGTATTATTGGAGTGACCGCAAATGGTGATAATCTTTCATCATCTACTGTGAGCAAGATTTCCTTGTCGGTGTTTAATCTCTCATTAACGCTAATGGCGTAAGTCTTAGCTTTTCTTGCTTTCATTTCTTGAACGTTATTTTGTAGTTCTCCTACTAGCTCGCCAAGGTTTATAAAAACTACTGGAAAATCTTTTTCAACTAGAGCTATAGGCCCGTGCTTACTTTCTCCTGCGGCGTAAGCCTCAGCGTGCAAATAAGTTATTTCCTTTATTTTTAATGCACCTTCCATGGCGAAAGGCAAAGAAAGCCCCCTTCCTAGGTAATAGGCGTTGGACTTTGCAGAAAGTTCTTCTCCTATTAATTTAGCCTCTCCTTCAAAGTCTAAGCTTCTTCTTATGACGTCTTTTGCCTTATTTAAGTAAGTGTAATCTTCACCTTTCATTAAGGAATAAAGAAATTGAAGGGCTGCTATTTGCGAAGTAAAGGTTTTTGTTGCTGCAACTCCAATTTCTGGCCCCGCTCTAGTGTAAAGTTTTACGTCGCTTTGTCTAGCTATTGCGCTATCTATTACGTTAGTTAATGAAATTATTCTGGATCCGTTAGCCTTGAATTCTTTTAGTGCCATCATCACGTCATAGGTCTCTCCGCTTTGGCTTATTGCTAATATGGCGTCTTCTTGGTTTGTTTTTATATTGTAATATTCTGATGCTATTACTGGAATTATATTAAATCCTTCCCTTTGCAGAAGTAAAGAGAAATATAATCCTGCATGGTAGCTAGTTCCAGCAGCAATTACTATTATTCTTTTAGACTCTTCTAAGATTTTTATTGCGTTCTTAACGTCTTCAATGTCAGAAACTAGTCCTGAGATTGTGTCATCAACAGCTCTCGGACTTTCGTGAATTTCCTTAAGCATATAATGAGCATAACCTTCTTTTGACGCTGCTGAAGCGTCCCAGGTTATTATTTTTATCCTATCCAAAACATTAACTTTCTTACCTTCATTCTCTATATATATATCATCTGGAGTTATGTAACCTACGTCTCCATCTATTAAGATAAGCACTTTATTAGTATAAGGCAAAAAGCTTGGTATATCGCTTGATATGAAATTCATTTTATCTCCTAAACCAATAATTAAAGGATTGTCCTTTTTAGCGAAATATATTTTATTTTCTCCTTTAATAATTGCTAAAACTGCGTAACTGCCCTGAATAGAATTTATAGCGGATTTGAAAGCTGAAAATGTGTCCATCCCTCTCTTTTTAAATTCTTCAACTAAATGTGGAATAACTTCTGTGTCAGTTTCGCTTTTGAATTTATGACCTAATGATTCTAAGTCTTCTCTAAGTTCTCTAAAATTTTTTATTGTACCGTTATGAACTACTGCTATTGAGTTAGTACAGTCAGTATGGGGATGAGCATTAATATCATTAGGCTCTCCATGTGTAGCCCATCTAGTATGACCTAGAAATACCCTCCCTGTCATTGATAAAATATTCAATCTTTTTACTACTTCGTCAATCCTTCCTTTAGCTTTCCTTACTTCTAATTCATTACCTTCCATTGATGCTACTCCTACGCTATCGTAGCCTCTATACTCTAATCTTTCTAAGCATTGAACAGTTATTGTAGCAAGTTTCTTCTCGTCATTTTTTGAGATTACTCCAATTATTCCGCACACTAGTAAAGTCTTAATTTACTGGTTTATTTCCTTTATCGTTACACCTTCTTGGCTAATTCTTGCGTCAACTATTTTTGCGCCAATAGTCGATAGTAAAATTCTTGCCCTTTCGTCTTCTAAGCATACTGTTGAACCTCCTCCCCCGCCACCACTTATTTTGCATCCTTTTAAGCCTAGAATTTTTGCAGTTGAAACCAGATTATCTATTGGGGGCAATGTAACGCCTAGCGACATTAATAGTCCGTGATTAACATACATAAGTTCTCCTATTTCTTCTTCGTCTTCCTTCTCTATTGCAATTTTAGCCTTATTGACTGTTTTTCCTATGGAAGAAATTAAGTCGTTAAATAAATCAGGGTTCTTTTCCTTCAAACTTTTAACTCTTTTTAAAATCTCTGCTGTAGTTGCGATTCTTCTAATGTATCCGGCTGTTATTCTTATTTCTCCTCTTATTTTTTCATATCCTCCGCCCTTAGGGAAGTATATCAAGCCACCTAGAGAAGTAGTATAAGTATCCATTCTACTACCTAAACCTTGCACTGTAAGCTCTATTTTATGAGAGATTTTTGCTATTTCCTCTCTGGTTAGTTCATAACCTAAATATCTAGAATATCCTCCCACTATGCCTACTATTACTGCAGCGCTAGTTCCTAAGCCTACAGAAGGGTCTACTGGAGATTCTATTTCTATTAACGCATTTTTCCTAGTGCCATACTCTTTTTCAAAGAAATTAATTGTTGACAGAGCATAAGAGAGAACTCTTGAAGTTTCCTCGCTTTCTAACTTCATTTCTTCCAAGTCAACTTTTATTCCCTTAATTGATAAAGAATTCGATTTTAATACCATTTTATGATATGGCACTATTTTTATTTTCATCTTCTCGTTAATTGCCATAGCTATTGCTGGTTCCCCATAAACTACAGCATGTTCTCCAAATAGTGTTAACTTTAGGGGTACTTCAACTTCAATCAAAGATTTTCACCGGAGTATTTTGTTTTAGCATGAGAGGATCTTCATCCTTTATTAATGCGTATAATTCATCTATAGTCAAGCTTTTCTGCTCGTCTTTTTTCCTTATCCTAACTGTAAGAGTAGAAGTTTTAATTTCTCTTTCTCCAACAATTGCCACATAAGGTATCCAATCTATCCCTGACCTTCTAATTTTATTACCTAACCCGTCGTCTTTGTTATCTATTTCAACTCTTACTCCTTTAGACAAAAGCTGGTTAGCAAACTCTTCAGTCTTTTCAAGGAAATCTTTTTTCACTGGCAACAACCTTACGTGAATTGGAGAAATCCATAAGGGCAAATATGGTGTGCTCATTGATTTTGCTTGAAGAAGAATGTAATAAATTAAATTTCCTACCCAGATAGTAGTTTTACCGTCTTTTGAGTCCCAAATTTTTAACGAGTTTTTTGAGTCCTTAAATTCTTTAGGGAAATCAAGCTGTTTCTCACCAAAATAAATAACTTCAATTTTTGGATCCTCATTGATGCACGGCAAAATTCTGCCAGAAGGTTTTAAATATCTAATTATCATTGTTCCTTCCTTTTCTTTTAATTCATCATTAGATATTATGATACTGCTTGGCGAAAGCACCTTCTTTAAATATTCTAGCGTTGCAATCTTCATGAAAGTAGCCTTAGGTGAAGAAGGGAAACCAAACTTGCTACAAATTTCTAGTTCTTCAGACTTGGAAAACTCTTCAGATTTTGTTATCCTTCTAGATAGTTCACTTAGTGGATGTCCGTAACAGCTTATGCTGAAAGCTTTATACCAACCGAAAGGAGCTCTATAGGTTTCTATTCCACTATCTTTTAATTCCTTTTCAATTTCTTTAAGAGAAGATATTGCTACATCTGGTGAGGATAAGTTATTTGATAGGTGAGCGTAAGGATAAATAATTACGCATGAGGCTTTGACTTTGGAAAAAACATCTTTAATATTATCTACGGCTTTTCTTATAATTTCCTCATCGTCGCCTTTTTCTACAGTCGTAAAAACTACTAACGCATTCTCTTTTTTGAGAGAAGGCAAATAATCTTCTTCTGCTTTCTCTACAGCTTTTTCTTTAACTTCGTATGAAAAATTTGACGCATGGATGAATAATTGAATCATAGTTGTATTTCTTGTCCGTTTTCTGGGACTATAACTTCTACTCCTAATTCTTGCTTAACATGATCAGCAAAGTATTGGGCACTATCTGCAGAGGAATGAACTACTACTACTTTCTCAAGGCTCTTTGATGCCTTAAGTATTTGCATTAATTGATCTCTGCCTGCATGACTGGAAAAGTCGAATAGTTGTAACCTAGCTTTTAATAATGGAGATTCTTCATCGAATTTCCCTAATTCAAGGAGTTTTCTGCCCGGAGTATTGTCTGCTTGATAGCTCACTAGGAATACTGCGTTCTTAGGATTATCCGCAATTTTCTTGAAATAGTAAACTGCTGGACCGCCTTTTAGCATACCAGCACTGGCAACTATTACTCCGTTACTTTTGTAAGCTTTCTTCCTATCTTGCAAGCCGTTGACGTAATGGAATTCATTATATGCTTTTTTTAGTGCCTCATAATTATTAATATACTCTGGATTGTTAATCATTATTTCCATTATTGTCTTAACCATACCGTCATAATATACAGGATATGGAATATTTCTTTCAGCCAATAAAGATAAAATCTCCTGACTCCTTGATAAGCTAAATGCTGGGACAAGTACTGTTCCCCCTTCTTCTAGAACTTCCATAATTGCGTTATAGAACTCGTCTTCAACACTTTTTCTTTGTGGATGGTTGAATTTACCATAAGTTGCTTCTGTGACTATAACTCTTGAATCTCTCATTATATCGAGGTCTGCGGGTTTCATTAACTTAGTATTAGTTATATTTATGTCTCCAGTATAAGTTACGTCTCCTTTGTCAGTTTTTATTACAGTTATTGCACTGCCCGGTATGTGCCCTGCGCTGGAGGTTTTTATCCTAAAAGAACCAATTTCAAACTCTTCGTTGTACTTTATTGTGTTGAAATTGTCAAGTGTTTTCTTTACTTCTACCCATTCATAAGGAACTTTTGGTCCAGAAATCTTTAAGAAGTCCTTTAAGATTAATTCTCCAATTTCTTTCGTTATTGATGTTCCGTAAATTGGTTTACTTCCAGAAATTTGATAGATAGGCAAAGCACCTACGTGATCTAAGTGTGCGTGAGATACTATGAACGCTTTAACTTTTGAAGGCATTTCTTGCAAAGGAAAGTTAGGCGTGTCGTCTGGATTAAAGTTTACTCCATAGTCTAAAACTATACTTCCGTCTGGTCCGGCAACTTCTATAGCAGCTCTGCCTACTTCTTGTCCTCCACCTAATATTTTCAGATGATAACTCATTTGGTAAACATTGTTAACCGCAAATAATAAGTTTGTCCTATATAATATTAAATTATGAAAGTTCCAAAAGATCTTAAAGCTCTTCAAAGGATGGGGATTAAAGCAGAGAAGATAGACGCGTTGAGGGTTACAATAGAAACTCCAGACGAAATAATAACAATAGAATCCCCAATGGTAATGAGAACTAGTTTTGCTGGACAAGAAGCAATAGTAGTCTCTGGAGGAGAGACAAAAGTTGAAAAGAAAGGTGCACAGCAGAAAGTAGAAATTAAGGATGAAGATGTTAAATTTATCATGGAACAAACTGGAAAACCAGAAAATGAGGTAAGGGAAGCTTTAGTTAAAGCCAATGGAGATATAGCAAAAGCTATAATGATTTTGAATGGACAAGAGTCCTAAGGGATTTAATTAATTCCCCCTCATTTCTCTTAGTAGAGATTATAATGTTTATTCCTTCCTTATCTGCAAGATCTATAGAAAGCGGATCCATTTTTAAAGGCCTATGAAGTACTATCACGTCGGGCTTAACTGGAGAAATTTTTAACGCTATTATTGGCGATCTTCCACTGGTTACTTTAGTGAAGACTATTACTCTATTAAAAACTAAGGATAAAAATTGGTAAAACTCCATCCCGCTTAATGTGGTAATTGCAGCTAAACTATCTACTACAACGTAACCGTAAATCTTCTTAAGATTAATTGTAGAATTCAAAGGAATTCCGTCAACTGCTATTGTTAATTCATCAAAACATATTGGAGTTTCGAAATCTCTCATATCTATTATAAATGGAAAATTTAAAGTAAATGACTTACTTAATTCTGAGATTACTTTGAATCCTCTTCTTTCGTCTATCTCTATTAAACCTTGCACAAACTTCTTTACAAATGCACTTCCAGGCTGTCTTCTACCTCTTTCGTAATCTGCAATAACCGTTTGTGAGATTCCAAGGACTCTTGCAAGTTCAGACTGAGAAATTCCAAACATCTCCCTCCATTTTTTCATTGATAAACCTATGTTAGAACTCCATACTATATCGCCTGCAATCCTCTTTGCTATTAACTCTATTACGTAATCACTAGCCATCAAAAATATTAAGAATAAAAGTAAATAATAAAGCGTAGGGCCCGTAGTCTAGCCAGGGCTAGGATGCGACGTTCGGGTCGTCGTGATCCCGGGTTCAAATCCCGGCGGGCCCATAGAAAAAGTTTTAAAATATTTTAAGAGAAGATACAGAATGGGCCGGTAGCTCAGCCTGGAAGAGTGCTCGGTTGGCATCCGAGAGGTCCCGGGTTCAAATCCCGGCCGGTCCACTGTGGGGGATACCTCCATACCCCCTACTGCTAAGATAGTATTCGACTATCTTATCTAAGGGGTCAATGTAACGCTCTCTTACGTTATCTTCTTTTTCCTTCTCTATAGAGTAAAAATTAGTGCTTCTTCCTTCTCTAACGGATATTCAGGCTGGGAAAACTCTATAACTCATATAATGTCCTTTGCTTGTCATTTTAAGCACGGGGCTTTTACCATGGTAAAATTGAATTCGGTATCAAATATTCTTAAATTATATAAAAATTGAATTTTGCTCAATTTCTATACGACTTATATTACTCTGAACGCGAATATTTCTCTTTTACCAGTTTTCATGCCTTTCTTAACTTTTACTATCGCTATATTGTCTTTGATACTCACTTCACCTCTTATTCTTGCGGACAGAATTTTTCCAGGGAAGACGTAAACTGCTTCGAATGGGTATTCAGTAACTTCATTTTCGTATATATCTTCATACAGATTATATCCTAACTTTAATCTCGCCTTGAAGGTAATGTAAAAATCTATCATAGGGTAATTGACGCTTAACAAGTTTATTTCTACCTTGCTCACTTTCTCGTTTACTCTCCTTCTGTTAATCCTCAGGGTTTCTTGATTGAGATAATACTGCATATTTTCTTTCAATTTTTCTTTTTCCTCCTCGAGTTTCTCCTTGTCTAGTGAGGCATAATATCCTTCCTTATCATAATAATAAAAAGTTGATATAAACAGTCCTTTACCGTTTCTGGCTATAGTAAAATATCCCTTGGCGTAAATTGGAATGACTTTTTCGCTCACAAGTATTAATAAACTTTCTTCCTCATCTCTTTTCATGAGACAAGTTTGCATGCGTTGTGGCAAAGAAAGGGAAGGCTTAGAATTGCGTTGCAAAAGATGCGGAGGACCATTTAAAGTTGAAATTGAAGATTTGCCTTTCTCTAAAAACTTAAGAGATAATTTTCCTTACATAAAGTCTTGGATTTCTTTAGGAGAATGGAATACGCCTATGATAAAAAATGGCGATATGTATTTTAAGTTGGATTTTCTTAATCCTACGGGTTCTTACAAGGATAGAGGTTCTGTAACTTTAATTTCGTATTTAGCAGAGAACGGAATAAAGGCGATATCGGAGGATTCTTCTGGTAACGCTGGAGCTTCTATTGCTGCCTATGGTTCTGCCGCCGGAATGCTTGTTAAAATATTTGTTCCATCAACCGCTAGAGGGAATAAATTAAAGCAAATAGAAAGCTATGGTGCAGAAGTAGTAAAAGTTGAAGGAAGCAGGGAAGAAGTAGCAAAGGCTGCTGAAAATTCTCCCTACTATTATGCTTCACATGTTCTTCAGCCTCAGTTTAGAGACGGTATAAGATCTTTAGCTTATGAAATTGTAAGGGATCTAGGTTGGAGGGCCCCAGATAATGTATTTTTGCCTACATCTGCAGGTACTTTATTACTTGGAGTTTTAGAAGGGTTTAGGCATATGTTTAATCAAGGTATAATAGCAAAAATTCCTAATATAATAGCAGTTCAAACTGAGCAAGTGATGCCTCTTTGCTCTAAAGTCAAGGGAATAAAATATACCCCACCAGAAAAAGTAACGTCTATTGCTGACGCACTAGTTTCTACCAATCCTTTCCTTTTACCTGAGATGACAGAGGTTATAAGAAATTATGGCGATTGCATAGTAGTTAATGACGAAGAAATTTTAGACTCTTGGAAGGAGTTAGCAAGGAAAGGTTTGCTTGTAGAATATAGTTCTGCAACAGTTTACTCTGCATATAAGAAAAGTAAGCCAGAAGGCATCAGTGTTTTAGTGCTAACCGGTAATGGCTTGAAAGTTCTATAAAAATGTATATACAGATCTTTTATTCTTTAAATAGGATAAAACACGAATTATACTAGTAAGAGAATATAATGAAATCTTTTTATATTTTTTCCTTCTTTTAGCATGTGAGAAAAGCAAAGTGTTAAATAAATAGAATATACTATTAAAAAGTATTTATGCAGATTATTAGAATTGCTTTTATTCAGTTTATACTTTCTTTTGTCTGATAGAGAATGGACACGAAATACCTAAAAATAATTAGTTTAGGTATTTTTGTAATTCCATTCATATTAATGATAATAACATCTGCCTCAACTACTAATGTTACTCAAGAAATACAATCGTTAAATCAGTCTATAGCAGCATTAGCAAATAGAACTTCTGACTATCCACCAGCGTCTGTTCCATCTTGGCTAAGCTTAGGTAGTAACGCTTGGATGCTAACAGCGGCAACTTTTGTAGGTTTGCAAAGTGTGCCAGGCGTTGCATTGTATTATGCAGGATTGTCTAAGAAAAAATATGCTGTAAATAGTGCACTAATGGTATTTTACGCATTTTCTATAGTTTTAGTAGTATGGATGATAGCAGGTTATAATTTTGGCTTTGGAAAGCCTACATTAGTTATAAATGGTTATGGAATATTGGGAACTCCATTGCCTGCATGGCCAGGAACCTATGAAGCTTCTCAAACAGTTTATGGCCCATCTAATAGTATGCTCAATATTCCTACGTCTACCTACATATTCTTCCAATTTGTCTTTGCAGCAATAACTCCAGTACTTCTTGCAGGCGGTGTTTTAGAAAGAATGAACTTTAAAGCCTGGATGGTCTTTGTACCATTTTGGTCTTTATTAGTATATAGCCCAGTAGCATATTGGCTATTTGCTGGAGGATGGTTAAATCAATTAGGAGCAGTAGACTTCAGCGGAGGTTATGTCATACACGTTGATGCTGGAGTAGGAGCATTGGCTGCAGCTTTAGCTGTAGGACCTAGATTAGCTTCTGAGAGAAAACTAGAAGCTCATAGTCTACCTCTAATATTAGCAGGGGCCGGCTTAATTTGGCTTGGTTGGGATGGATTTAACGGAGGTGACCCTGGAGGAGCTACTATTGATGCTGCAATAGCTGTATTAAATACTAACATTGCTACTGCAGTAAGTGCCGTTACTTGGATGCTAATGGATATGGCTTTCTTTAAGAAGCCTACATTAGTGGGAGCTACTAGCGGTGCAATAACTGGTTTAGTTGCAATTACGCCAGCCGCAGGTTACGTTAATGGGCTATATTCCATAATTATAGGTATAGCCTCTGGCTCTATACCGTGGTTGGCTCTATATAAGCTAGAACCTAAGCTAAAAGTTGATGACACCCTAGGCGTATTTTCTACCCACGGTATTGCCGGTATTGTAGGCGGTCTGCTAACAGGAGTATTTGCCGATCCCAACGTTACGGTATATGTGGATCCTACTCTTCGTGGAGCATTATATGGTAACTGGTATCAATTAGGCATACAAGCTTTTGCTGCTGCAGTAGTGTTCGTTTATGATTTCGCAATTACATTTGGTTTATTGAAGTTAATAGGACTATTCATTCCATTAAGAGCTCCGCCAGAAACGCTACAGATTGGAGATTACGCAATGCACGGTGAGGTAGCATACTCTGACCTATTAGCAACATTGCCAGCTGAACAAAAGCCTGCGGTAGAGAAGGTAGAAGAGGAGCCAGGCAAAAAGAAAGAAGAAGGAAAGTGAAATAGATTTTTATTATTAATTCTTAGCTAATATTGTTTTCTTCCTCATCTTTTTCTTTAAATATCAGAGAATTTAAAGTTCATCACTTTTCAAGCCGCCCATCGTTCATCATTATATGGACCGGCCGGGATTTGAACCCGGGACCTCCCGCTTGCGAGGCGGGCACTCTTCCAGCTGAGCTACCGGCCCAAGTACTTTATTTACTTCTCTCTTTATTTACTTTTCTTCTTCTAATTAGCCTAAGATTTCTGCTTGTTAATAAAAATCTTCCAGAAGCTATTATGCCTATTGCTCCGCTCATAGCTAATAGGTCTATATCTGTCACACTCCCTGTAAGGATCCCTATTATTATTTCTCTTAGAACGAAAGATAACGTAGCATCCATTACGTATACTACGCTCCTTCCTTTTCCGTGGAAGAAGTCTACTACACTTAGGTAAACCTCTAGGAATACAATTATCAGTAGAGAATTTTCTAAGATTATTGAGGCAACATCTATTAGGCTTATTTGAAATGACTCTATCGTTTGTGTTACTGTATATAATAGTACTATTATCAAGCCTATAATTAATAGTATTTGTACAGTTATGGATGTTATCTTAATAACTAATTTACTTAAGTTTTCGGAACTCAAGGTTTTGATTATTCTCTTTTTATTGGCATTGTCATGCAATGTATTCCACCAAAGCCGCCTGTGAGCTCTGAAACGTCAATCTCCTCGAAATCTATTCCTTCATCTTTTATATCTTTTCTATTAGGGAAGAAATCGTTATTTACAACATGCCTATTGTAGTCCTCTTTTACTTCATTTAACAAATTATTATATCCCTTTCTTTCTAGATATTCTATAATGTTTATCATATTATTAGCTACTTTAGGGGATAATATTCTACCATTTTCTATAGTGAGGAAATTTGTTGCGTAAGATAATTGTTCTGCTAGGCTTATTTCAAGAATTCTGTATCCTTTCTTTTTGAAGAATTCTAAAAGATTTGTTCTTTCTTTCAGCGAAATTCCGTTTTCTTTTCTTTCATATATGTGAGCTAAAGTTTTGCTTAAAATTGTAGAGTTACTAATAATTACTCCCTCCTTAGGTGAATTTAAATACATATCTAGGTGCATTGTAAGCATGTAGTCTTCTGTTTCCTCAATTTCTGGATTATATGCAATTACGATCTCATTAAAGTTTGTAAAATCTATTGCCTGCATTATCCCTGAAATGCTAGTTCTATCACCAGTTCCGAAAATCGCGAAATCCTTAAAAGGCATGTAATCTCCTCCTTCTAAGAATGCCGGTTCACTTATTTCCTTTAGTGGCTTTTCAGAAAGGGCGTGAAATACTAATTTTATTATTTCAGTTTCTCTCATTCTTATCCTTTTGCTCATTCTTCCTATTACTACTCCTTTATCTGTAATTATAGCTTGATCTCTAGTAAAATATAGATTAGCTAGCGGCTCCTCGTTAAGGATTCTAGTTACTGCCTCGCTAGTTCCTAATGCCTCATGAGAAAGTACTGTTGGATTAAGTAAAATGATATTAAATAAAGTATTAGAATCAAGTTTTTCCAGGTCTTTTTTAACTCTAGATAGGTTTTCTTCTGCTTTTCCATCTCCTTCATATTTTATGTAATTCAAAGCAATTTTCTCTAGTAGCTTCCTAAATTCCTTGTCACTTGTTGCTTTCTCGTTAATTAATTCTTTTATTTTTAATACCTCTATGCCCATTTCTTTTAATTTATTAACCATTTGCTTGTGTTGATTTATTGCTTTCTCTATGTTAAACCTCCTCATGTAGAGGAATGCATCTGGATCTAGGATTCCGTAAAACATTTCTATTCCAGGCTCGTGGACAAGTACTGTCCTAAGTTTTGACCATTCTGAAGTAATCCTAAGCATTATAGATAATCTATGTTCATAATAATATAAAAGCGAAAATACTCCGATCTAATTTGAGAGAATGAATTATTCTATTAAATTTTCTATAAATTTTGAGATTTGTAAAAAATCGTTTGGAGGGTTAACGTTATAGAAGCCCTTAAATATTAAATCATAATTGAATTTTATACTAAACACATTGCTATGATACCTGGTTATATCTTTGGTTTCGTCGTCTTTTATCATATTTATTATTAAAGCTTCATCATAAATATCCTTATTTATGCTTGATAAGTATGATATAAGAGATGAAGTATAATTTAATGTTGATTTTATTACTATATCTTGTGGAATAGTAACACTGAACAAGTAATTTTTGGTTTTTAATAAGGAATTAAAGATCATATACTCTGTTTTTATTGATTTTGAATAAAAATGAATGGGATATTCCACTAGGACAAGGCTATAATCACCTAAAACTTCTTTATATCTTAGTGTAATTTTTTCTAAATCAAGTGTCTCGTCATTAGAAATACGAGAAAACGATATTACTCCTATGTTTCCCTTATCCGCAAAATAACCGTTATCTGCAAGTATGTTATTTTGAACCCCGAAAAGTCTACTTAATGTTGCAGAGTCAGTTAAATCAACTATAAGAGTCTTGAACTTGTCACTAAGCAGTTTTGCTACATAATAAATTATTGTTGATTTTCCTACACCACCTTTAGGGCTCACGAATGTTATTCTAATCATTTTATTTTAAGTTGTGCTAGTATCTATTTATTTTTATTTGAAATGATATAAATCTTATGATTTAATTGAAATATTTCTATCATTAGCAAGCTTTATTGATAAGTAAACTCCCCACTCAGTATTATTCTGACTAATAATACTAGCTTCAAAAAGGAATATAGTAATTTACAATTAAACCTATGGAAAGTATTTTTAAGAATTCTAAAGAATCTCACATATGGTTAAGCTTATTAACTGGAAAAAAGCTCCACGTGAAGAAAGAGTTAAGGCTAAAAGATTACTTAAAGAAGATGATTATGACATTTATATTATTTTATTGCAGAATAGGAAATTCGTGGAATATTTTAAATCTCATGATATAGATTCTGGAGAAAAACTATTGATAAGGAAGGAAAAGAAAGGCAATGTTATGAAGGAAATAAAAAGATTAAAGGAAGAAGGCTTTTCAATTAAACTTGTTATTTTCTCTTTATAGTTTCGTTTAACTTTAATGCAATTTTTAATATAGCCGGATATATAAATATTCTTATAATAAAAGTGTCGAGAAGAGCAGCTATTGCAATTCCTATTCCTAATTCTGCTATCGGTTTTATAGGATCTATTGCTAGGACTCCAAATGATGCTGCTAATATGACGCCTAGGGCAGTAACTGCTCCTGCAGATATTGAAATTGCCTTTACTATGCTTTCTATACTTCTCTCTTTTTCTATTTCCTCTTTTACTCTTGTTAGTATGAATATGCTATAGTCATTACCTAATCCTGTCATTAGAACGAATATTGTAATCGGAATAAAGAATAGAATACCGTCAGCTGATCTAAAGAGTAAGTAAATTATTGCCAACGATAAGGTTATGCTAAGTAATATAGTACCTACTGCACCTATTGAGATTTTAATTGATCTTAAGAAGGCTGTTAATGATATTATTAAAATTATTGGTAAAATTATTATTAACATCTCATAATAGGGTAATAAATAATCTAACGCGTCAATTACTGATGCAGTTGTTCCGCCAACATAGCCATGATAGGGTTTAACAATTTTTTGAATAGTTAATACAAGTTTCTGGGCTTGTTGTGTATAAGTTCCGTAATTCATTATTACTGTAACTAATAGGGTCTTATTATTGGTACCCAAATTTTCTCTAATTTGGTGTAAAATCTCTGGAGTTATAGTTCCGTTAAAGTTGCAGGGTACTGGACCTATGAGTTGCTTCACTCCACTTAATTTTGAAATATTTTCCTCTATCTTGGCTATTTGAATAAGTAATGAAGTATTAACGTAAGTAGAATTCATGACAGTTGATGACTCATTAAAAACTATTAAGACAGGATTTACAAACGATTGTCCAAATGCGTTTTCTAGGATTTTTAACCCTTTTACTGCAGGTATGTTAGGTAAACCTGAGGTAAAATCTAATGATAATGGTACACTTAATATGAAAGCTAATGCTAATAGTCCTATAATTACTGAGATTGCTAAAGTCGTCTTAGGTTTTTTCATTGTTATTCTAGCTATGTTTCCGAGTGATTTATTTTCAGAGAACGACAAATGAGATGGCCAGAAGATCTTACTGCCTATTTTTCCATATATTATTGGTAATAGACTTACTGCAATTAATACAGTTATTGGAACGGAAAAGCCAATAGTTAATCCCCACGTATGTAAATATGGAATAAACGATAGAGAAAGGAAGACTAGGGTTACTGCGCTTCCACTTATTAATATTGCCTTTCCAGAAGTCTTTACGGAAATTTCCATTGCTTCTTCTTTATTCCTTCCTTTTGAAAGTTCTTCTTTAAACCTACTTAGGAGAAAAACACTATAGTCTGTTCCTATACCTAAAAGTACTGAAATCATTGGTTCAATAACCTGGAAATCTACTGGGTGATAGAATTTTCCTACAAGTGTTACAATTGCCATTCCGAAAATTACCGATAACGCTATGATTGAAAGAGTTATTATAGGAGCTAATATACTTCTAAAGTAAATTCCAGTAATTAATAGGAGTGCTATAAAAACTAAAGCAAAGGTTATTACTTGTCTCTGGCTTTCTGAGCTACTTAACTCTTGAACTAAGGGAGCCGGTCCGGTTAAGTAAAAATTATTAAAACCGCACTTACTTAGTTTACTTTGTATTTGACAAGAAATTTCTCCATCTGGATATGTGCCATTCTTAAAATTATAATTTGGGCAGTATTTTGTGTAAACAAAAATTACTGAAACGTTTTTTGCTTCATAAGTCGATATAAATTGTGATGGCGGAGTTATTAGGAAGAATGCGGTTTCATTTTTAATTAATAAATTTTGAGGTGAAATATTAAAAAGGCAAGCATAGTAAAGGGGAATATGAAGATATTGAGAGATTTCTTCTTTTAATTCTTGAGGAGAGATATTTCCTTTATTTTCCTCAATTATGTTATATCCGGTGTAATTTATTTCTTTGCCTAGTATTTCATCATATGCTAGATAAGCATTTATTATACTTTCAGTTTTACAAACTCCGTTTATTTCATTTATTATTTTTACAGCCTTGTAAACCTCTTGAGGAGTGGAATTTATTAGAACTACGTCGATAGAATTGTTAACGTTTCCTCCGTGAAAATATTCTGAGAGCAGTTCTTGAGCTTTTGCTGCAGGATATGAGGGAGGGATTGTTGTGTTTTCATTATAATTTAGATAATTTGATGATTGTGAAGATAATAAGATAGCAATTAAAATTCCTATTATCCATAGTACTATAACTAATTTTCTATTCATAATATAAAGCAGTAAGACAGAGGTTAAAAATGTTGTGAAAACTTAGTGTTTTTAATAGGCTAGTACCAAATATAATTAATCATGAGAATTACTATCAACACTCAAACACCTCCTATTAGATTTAGGTTAAGCTATAAAGATATCGTAGAAAAATACGGTGAATTGGATTTACCTTTAGATATTTCTACGTTGAGTTCCGAAGACTACTATATTTCTGTAGGTGGAGTAGCGAGAATGATGTTAGGCTTAATAGATAAATTTGGAGGCAAGGCAAAGTGGGTAGCCCTGGGCCCAGGATATCCTCCTTATGTTAAGATGAATGATATTGACGTTTACTTTGTTGATTTAGATCCTAAATCTTTAGCTGGTTATACTAGGTTTAAAGAAGGCATATATAATGAATCGCATGGTATAGCTAGATATAACCTTAATGGTAGAGATTATATCGAATACGCTACATATAACTGGCTATCTGCACAGAAATTACTTGAGTTATATTCTGATACGGATGTGTATTTTATTAATGATTTTCAACAATTACTGGTGGGAGGAATAATTGGACCTTCAGCCCCAGCAGTTTTATGGTATCATATACCTTTTGTTCCAGAAATGCTTAATGAAAAGTTAAGGAATTTCCTTATTAGGTCCTTTGAAGGGTTTGATGCTGTAATAGTAAGTACTAAAAGGGATCTTGAAGGTCTAGTAAGAACTGGAGCTAAAGTAAAAGTAAAGCAAATATACCCATATATAGATCCTTCATATTATAATACTAATGTAAGTAAATCTGATGTTGAAAATGTTGAGAGGAAATTCGGAATTAATGATGATGATAAAGTAGTTTTAGTTGTAGCAAGAATGGATCCTATAAAAAGCCAGGATATAGCTATTCAAGCTATCAAGAATCTCGACGTAAAACTTGTTTTAGCAGGAGATGGTAGTTTTACTAGTAAAAGTCTAGGTCATGATAAAGCTAGTATATGGAGTAGAAAATTAAGAGAACTAGCTAGGGATCTAAAGGTAGAGAATAAAGTAATCTTTACCGGTTACGTGAGTGATGAAGAACTAATGGCATTATATAAAAGGGCTAATGCCGTTGCATTGCCTTCAAGAATTGAAGGATTTGGATTAACTGTATGTGAAGGCTGGCTTTTTAAGAAGCCAGTTGTGGTAAGCAAAGGTGCTGGCGTAAGTGAATTAGTAATAGATGGAGGTAATGGTTATACATTTAGAACTTATGAAGAGATGGCAGAAGGAATATCTAAGGCATTGAAAGAAGAAGATAAACTTGGGAGTTTAGGCTATGAAACTGTGAAAAAATGCCTAATAGATAATGAATTTGATAGTATAAAGGCGGTCTTAGAAGAAGCGGCTTCAGAATATTAATTTAAACTAGATTTTGCACATTCTATTAATGTCGCGATTGAAGCAACTTTTAGGCGAAGCAATTGAAGAAGCTGAGAAATACGGATCGTTACTTTCGACTTATCTAATTTTGAAAAAGTGTAATGCAGAATATGACACATTAGTAAAAGAGAAAGAAGTAAATTATTCTTTCTCGGTAGATGACATAATTTTAACCTCCTTGTCGTATAAAGAATTGAGTAAAATTCAGTTTTTTGTTATGTCGTTCTTAGTTTGTGATTACTTGTCTTCTAGATATATTACGCAAGATTGCCTTTTTTATTTTAGATGGAACAAGAGAATTTTTATTTACAGTCCTAGGATAGAGGCTCATTTACTTTATTTGATTAGATCTGGCTATGCCGAAGGTTATAAATATTTCAAATTAACAGAAAAGGGAAGAGCTGAAGCTGAGGCTAAAAAATCTTTGCTTAGTAATGTAGAAAAGATAAAAATTGATGAAATTTCTTCTTGCGTGTTATCTAAAAATAAACTGTCTGAATTAAAGAGGTACGTTAGATCGTATATTTTTGGAAAATAGAAAATAATTTATATTTGTCTCTTAAGAGAGAAAAGTGATGTTTGAGAAAATATTAGTTGCGTACGATGGATCTGAACATAGTAAAAAGGCTTTAGATGTTGCAATAGATTTAGCAAAAAGATATAGCTCAGAAGTCTACGTAGTTGAAGCCGTAGATGAAACGATATTTGAAACTGTAGGTGTACTTCCGCCTCTTTCTGCGATTGAAGAGATGGAAAAGAAAGCTAAGAAAGATATAGATGAGGCTGTTAAGAAGGCTACTCAAAATGGAGTAAAGACAGTAGGTGAGGTTTTGAGCGGAGATCCAGCAACGGCTATTCTAGAATATGCAAATAAGAATGATATAAAGCTTATAATAGTGGGTAGTAGAGGATTATCAAGGTTTAAGAGAATACTTTTAGGTAGTGTATCTTCAAGAGTTGTTCAAGAATCTAAGATTCCAGTGATGGTTGTTAAATAATTTTATTCTTTTCTTAACTCAAAGCTTTATTTTTTAACCTTGTAACACTATACATAACTATGTTTGAAGATCTGCTTAAAGTTGTGAACTATCTGAACGATGGAAAAATTCTTGAGGCTGGAGAATATCTCGTAGAGCTTGCAAAGAACAATTATACAAATGAAGATATAATAAAAATTTCGTCAGAAATAGAGAAAGAGCTTAGAGAGCTAAAGGAAGAATCGTGGATTACTCAAATTGATTCGAAATTTAGAGATCAGATAATTTCCGTTCTTGAAGATAATACAAGATGCAAGAGGGAATTAATCAGAGTTCTTTCTCTCTCATTACTAGAAAAATTAAGTAAAGGAAATGAGTTAATATTAAACATGATAAGAAATCCTCATGCCGAGTCTAAACCTCATACTTTTATTTAATTTTCATATTCTACTGGGTCCTTCAATCCATTAATCTTAAAGGCCATTTTCCTCATGTAGCAAGGTCCACATTTTCCGCAATGCTTTTCTCCTCCTTCATAACAGCTCCAAGTTAAGTGTAAAGGTGCACCTATTTCTACTCCAAGTTTCACTATTTCATGCTTAACTAAATTACCTACCGGCATCATGACCTCTATCTTTTTATTAGGTCCAGTAGCATAAGGTGATAGTTTAGAAAACAGTCTTACAAATTCCATTTCATTATCTGGATAAGCTCCAGCTTCCTCTAGATTAATTCCAGAGGCTATTGCATCAAAACCGTATGCCTCTGCTATAGCTAAGGCAACTGAAAAGAATATGAGATTTCTGGCAGGTACCCATTCATGGGCAAATTCTGCTCCTTCTTCTCCTTGCCTCTCTTTGACTATTTCTCCACCACCTTTTAATAATGTTGTGTGCCCTATTATTTTGAACAAATCAGTATCTATTTCTATATACGGAACTTGTAGATATTCAGAAATTTTTCTTATAGCTTCTCTTTCCTTTTCTTCTGCTTTATGCCTATAATTGAAATGCAAAAGCGTTATTTCATGTCCCTGCCTAAGTAAGTAAGTCGCTGCTACTGTAGAATCTAATCCTCCGCTAGCTATTACAAGTACTTTCTTCTTATCTTTTGACTTTATAAGGTCAATCTTTTCAATTTTTAAACTAGAATCAACTGATACTATAGAATACGGTTCAAGTTTTGTTATATTCACCTTATCTAATGGGCTTTGAGAAAAGTAATCGTCAAGGGATGTAAAGAATATTGCTCCCAATTCGTAATCATACATCATATAAACCGGCTTAAAATTCTGTGCAACATAAATTTTATTTGGGTTTTTCTTATCAGCTATAATAAAAGCGAAACTTCCTCTAATTTCTGAAAGTAAATCTTTCAATGTAGGCAAATCACCCTTCCAAAACTTATCTAAAATGGGAGGTATAACTGCAGTATCTATATTACTCTCTCTCTTTACGCCAAATTTCTTTTCAAGCTCTTTATCGTTAGCAATAATACCATTATGAGTAACTATGAATCTTTCTCCTTCAAATGGTTGTATATCTTTTTCTGTTTTTTTATTAACGAACTCTGTGGTAGGTTCTGCTCTATTATTAGCTATTATTACTCTGCTTTTTTCGTCTAGAATACCGTAAAGTTTCTCTTCTTGTTCTGAAGGTCTTCCTAAGGATTTTACTGACTTAGTAGTTCCATCGGATTGGACTACAATTATACCGAAACTGTCTCTTCCTCTATCTTCAGCGTTTTTTAAGATTTCTGCAAATTTTCTTTCTATTTTGTCATAATTTTTAGGGTTAAGTATTAAAGCTCCAGAAACACTGCACATAGGGCAAAGGTAGTATTTGGAAATAAAAGATTTCTTAGTGATAAAGCCGCGGCCGGGATTTGAACCCGGGACCTCTGCCTGCCCGGATTAAATTTACCAGGGCAGCGCTCTAGCCACGCTGAGCTACCGCGGCACTTTTTAACTCTATTTTATAGTTGATAAATTTTACTTTTATCTTACACTCACTCGTGGTTATTAACTCTCTATCCTTATATGAATGAGATAGAAAAGATAAGACTTATAATAGGTATATTGGAAGAAAAGATGCCAGAAGATTGTGCTGAAATACTGGATGAGAAATTCAAGATCTTACTAAAAGAAATAAAGAATAAGGGAATAGATAAGGTTATAAGAGATTATTATAGTGATGACGGTGGCGTAGAAATCATTCAAAATTGAATACTTGAGGAATTTCATTAGAAGCTTCTTCAACGTCTTTTACGGAGTCTATTGATCTCCAATACACATTCTCGAATTTTTTACCTCTAAGCAATCCTTTTTCTGCTAATGTAGGGAAAGTTATTCTTTCTATGTCGCCTTTTTCGGGCAGATATTCGAATATGGTAGGTTTTAAGAAATATACTCCTGCATTAATCCAGTAATCTTTCAATACGGGTTTTTCCACGAATTTTATAATTTTATCATCTTCTGTTTGTACTACACCATAGGGACTTCTTAAGGGTACGAGAGAAATTGATGCTATAGCATTTTCATCTACTTGCTTTAATTCCCTTATATCCAGGTTTGTAAGAATATCTCCGTTTACTGCAATAAAGTCCTCATTTAGGAAAGATTTAACTTGATATATTGCACCTCCAGTACCTAAAGGTTCTTCTTCCATGCTAAATAGGCATTCAATCCCTAACCTAGTTTTATTTTTAGTAACCCATTCAACTAAGACTTCTTTTTTATATCCTGCAAGGATAATGAAGGAAGATATTCCAAAACTTTTGAGCCATAAAATTTGCCATTCTAAAATTGGTTTTCCTGCTATTTCTATTAAAGGCTTAGGTTTATCATCAGTTAATGGTCTTAATCTTTTACCGTAACCGCCAGCTAAAATAACGGCTTTCATAATACTACATAGAAAGGGAATTATTTAAGTTTTTTCGCTATACATTTAAACTATTGTTAATGAAAAAATCGATAAATCATATTTTTATTCCTTCAAGTTCTAAAAGCTTTTTCTTTATTTCTATTCCTCTTGAATAACCTCCTAATCCTTTCTCAGAAATTACCCTGTGACAAGGTATAATTAAGAGAACTGGATTTTTAGATAGCGCAATTCCCACAGCTCTAGGAGATGTACCTAAGATTTTAGCAATTTCTCCATAGGTTTTAGTTTTACCCCAAGGTATCTTCATAACTTCCTTAAATACGCTTAACCTAAACGGATTAACATTAATATCTAATGGTTCTCTTAAGTCTACTTCCTTTCCTTCAAAATATTTATCTAATTTTTCAAAAAAATCTGAGAAAGCGTCATTATCTAAAGAATTCTTCTCCACACAATTACAAAAATCTAACATAACAAATCCTTTTTCACTTTTAGCTACAGTAATATCTCCTAAAGGGCTTTTATATAAGCCATAAACAATCATTGCTTTACCTTCTCTATGGCAGTATTTGTTAGATCTCTATTTTGTATTTCTTTTAATATTGCATCCACGCATTTATCTAAAGGCACTCCTTTTACTTCTATATTACCTCTGGCTCTAATTGTTACTGAATTACTTTCTGCTTCTTTTTTACCTACTATTAAAATGTAAGGAACTCCATCGTCATATGCTCTTTTAATTCTCTTTGAGAGAGTTTCCTCCTCCGAATCTATTTCTGCCCTAATTTTTACAGAGACTAGCTTAAATAAGACTTTTTCTGCATATTCTCTAACTTCTGGATTAATTGGTAATATTCTGACTTGAACTGGTGACAACCACGTGGGTAATTTTCCTTTAAAGTGCTCTAGAAGTATTGCTAAAAACCTATCTATTGAACCGTATATTGCTCTATGAACCATTACTGGCCTTTTCTTATTTCCATCCTTATCTACGTACTCTAGTTTAAATCTTTCAGGTAAGTTGAAGTCTACTTGAATCGTAGATAATTGCCACCATCTTCCTAAACTATCTCTTATATCAAAGTCTATTTTAGGTCCATAAAACGCTCCTTCTTTCTCTTTTACTTGATATTTCAAATTGAGAGAACGCAATGCATTAACTAAAGCATTAGTTGCCTTTTCCCATTGTTCATCAGTACCTATGCTCTCATCCGGCCTTGTGGACAAATTGATTCTTACATCATCTCCTTTAAATCCAAATTTCGCTAATACTTCCAACGTTTTACTAATCAGCATCTTAACCTCATTTTCTAGCTGATCTTCTCTTAGAAAGACGTGCCCATCGTCTTGGGTGAACCCCCTAACTCTTAATAAACCGTATAATTCACCTTTTTGCTCCCATCTATAAACATTTCCAAATTCTGAGAACCTAATTGGAAGATCTTTATAACTTCTGGTTCTTGATTTATAAATTAATATGTGAGCAGGACAATTCATTGGTTTTATTCCTAGCTCTTCATCATCGTGAGTAAAGATTAGCATTTTATCCTTATACATTTCATAATGTCCACTTATTTTCCATAAAATCGTTCTGTAAACGTGCGTAGTATATACTTCTTGGTATCCCATTGAGGCGTTTATTTCCCTCATATACTCAATTAATTCATTTCTAATTATCTGACCTTTAGGATGATATAGGACTAGACCAGGTCCCGCTTCTTCAGGGAAGCTAAATAAATCCATTTTTTCTCCTAAAATTCTATGATCGGTTTCAGATGCCTTCTCTAGCCAATTCATGTAATCTTTAAGTTGCTCTTCAGTTTCGAAAGCTACTCCTCTTATTCTAACGTACTGTTTGTCTGGAGTTGGGTGATGAACTGAGATGTTTAAAATTTCAAAATACTTGGGGTTTCCAGAAGGGGTCACGTTGCTTTCTAAAGAAACTTCATAATTTCCCGCTTTTGCTTTCTTTCCCTCAATTTTTATTTCGTAATTTCCTTCTTTTGCGTATTTTTTTGCTTCAGCTAAAGTCATTGAACTATCCATTTCAACATCTACGTAGAAGTCTCTTTCTCCTAAACCTACAGCAACTGCCTTCTTACCATCAGCTAAAAGATTGAATGCTAATATTATTCCTCCTTTTAGCCAAACTCCTTTGTACTCTTCCATAGTAGGCTTTATTATTAAAGGGATTATAATGCTTTTATCAAATGAGTGATATATTAATAATTGCTAGTGGAGGAGGGCATACTGGTTTCGCAAGGGCAATAGCAGAGTATCTACCGTACAAGGCTGACTTTGTTATACCTAAAGGAGACGAAATGAGTAAAAAGATGATTTCCCAATTCGCAGATAAAATCTATGAGGTTGAGAAATTTAGGTCTCCATCTGGAAACCTTTCTTTGTCCTCTTTTTTATTATCAATGATTCATAGTATGAAGATAAGGAAATATAAGAAGGTTATAGCTACCGGCTCTAATCATTCAATTTTTCCCTCTTTCTTCCAGTTTATTAAATCTTCAGAGATTTACGTTATTGAAAGTCAAGATAGGATAGTGACTAGAGGAAAGGCTGTAAGTATAATATCAAAGTACTCAAAGCATGTATTTCTGCACTGGAAGGAACAGGAGAAGCTATACAAGAACGGAATAGTTGTCGGGCCTATAGTCGAGAAGCCTAAATATAGTTCTTCAGATGAAGGATACATATTAGTTACTACTGGAAGTGAAGGCTTTGAGAGACTTTTTGATATTTTATATTCCTTAAATATAGATAATGTAGTCCTACAAACAGGGAAAGTAAATAAAAAATACAATAAAAAAGGTTGGAAAGTTTTTTCCTTTGATCCGGATATTGAAAAGTACATAGCTAAAGCCAAATTAGTAATAACTCATCAAGGTAAAACAGCTATGGAGGCTGTTGTAATGTACAAAAAACCTACAATTATAGTGTACAATAAGGACTGGAAATACGCTGCTACATTTGAGGATAGTAAATTATATGCAGAAATTTTGGGGGCAATGTTTCTTGATGATCCTTCCAATTGGTCTACTAAAGACGAAATTTTAAAATATATTGAGAATCCTAAGCCACCAAAGGTGTATTCTCCAGGTACGGAGAGGCTTGTAAGCGTGGTGTTGAATGATACATGAAATATTAAAAATAATAGACGAAAATAGGGAATTTTTAAAGAAAATGGGTTGGATAGTTTCTGATCCTTATTCCTTTGAATGGTGGGGCGGATTAAAATCCGCTGATGAAATAGCCATTTCAGCATTTTTAGTTCAAATGACTAAATGGGAAACGGTAGCCAAGGTTATCGAGAACTTAAGAAGAAAAGGGTTAAATTATATTGATAAAATAGCAGAACTTCCTTTGTCTGTTTTGGAAGATCAGATTCGCAGCGTTAATTTCTATAAAACTAAAGCTAGAAGACTTAAGAATTTTAGTGAAATTGTAAGTGAAAATGGTGGACTAAAAAATTTTTTAACAGTAGAAAATAGAGATAAAATACTAGAAATTGAAGGTATAGGAGAAGAGACTGCAGACTCTTTATTACTTTTTGCAAATAATCAGCTAGTTTTTCCTCAGTCTGAGTACTTGAGGAGAGTTCTTTCAAGAGTTTTAAATAAGAAAATGAGTAAAAAAGAGGCAAAGAATTATGTTGAGGAGAACCTAAAGAAGGATCTTTTTCTATATAAACTCTTCCATGCTGGAGTAGTTTCTATAGGCAAAGCCTTTTGCTATCTAAATAAGCCTAAATGCGATAAATGCATTCTTAAACCTTTATGCAGAAGTAAATATAATGAAACTTTATGAATATGAAGGAAAGCTTCTATTTTCTAAAGTAGGAATAAAAATACCTCGCGGAATAGTAACTGAAGGTAATATAGATTGGAAAGGCAAAGCTGTTGTTAAAGCTCAACTCCTAGAAGGTGGAAGAGGAAAAAGAGGACTTGTTAAGGTAACTGATGATGTTAACTCTACAATACAAGAGATGAGAAAACTAGGCATAAATAAATTTCTGGTTGAGGAATATATTCCTCACGATAGAGAGGTTTATCTTTCCATGATTCTTGATAGAGATTCTGCCGAACCTATGCTGATAGCTTCACCTCACGGTGGAATTGATATTGAAAGTTCTGGGAACGTAAAGAAGTTTATAATTCCGATAGAAAGGGGACCTAGGGGATATGATATAATAGAGATAGAGAAGTATTTAGGTGTAAAAGGTTTATCTCAAGTAATTCAAGGTTTATATAAGATTTTTACAGAGTTCGACGCTGAGCTGGTAGAAATTAATCCATTGGCTGTAACTGATAACGGCGTAATAGCTCTTGATTCTAAAGTAATCTTAGAGGATAATGCCCTTTATAAACACCAAGATTTTCTAAAGGAAATTGGTAGAGAATACTCTCCAGATAGTTATGTAGAACTTGATGGCGATATAGGAATAATCGGCAATGGAGCAGGTTTAACTATGGCCACAATGGATATGGTAAAACTAATGGGAGGAAACCCTGCAGATTTCATGGACGTAGGAGGAGGAGCAGATAGGGAAAGAGTTAGATATTGTGTTATAAAAGTTGGGTCAAATCCCAAGGTGAAGAAAATCCTTGTAAATATCTATGGCGGTATAACTAGGTGTGATGAAGTCGCATTGGGAATTGTTGAGGCGTATGATGTGATAAAGAAGCCAATATTTGTTAGATTAGTAGGAACTAATGAGGAAGAAGGTTGGAAAATCCTTAAGGAACATGGAATTAATTTTTATGAAAATCCAATAGATGCAGTGAGGGATGCACTACGCTGATAAATAAGAACACTAAGGTTCTTGTTCAAGGAATTACTGGAAAAGAAGGATCATTCCATACGAAATTAATGCTTGAATATGGTACTAAGATAGTTGCTGGTGTTACTCCAGGTAAAGGAGGCTCTCAAGTTTACGGTGTCCCTGTTTATGATACAGTAAAAGAGGCTATGCAAGAGCATGAAATAGACGCTAGCATAATTTTTGTTCCTGCAAAATTCGCTGTAGATGCCATTTATGAAGCAATAGACGGTGGTATTCCGTTAATAGTAGTAATTACTGAGCATATTCCAGTTTTAGATATGGCAAAGGTTGTGCATTATGCCGAGAAGAAGGGAGTCAAGATAATAGGTCCTAATTGTCCTGGAATAATAGTTCCTGGGGAGTCATTACTTGGCATAATGCCTTCACGAGCTTTTAAAAAAGGTAAGATTGGAATAGTTTCTCGTTCTGGTACGCTTACTTATGAAGTTGCCGAAATTTTGAAAGATTTTGGTCAGTCCACTGTGATTGGAATAGGAGGAGATCCTATAATAGGAACTAAAATGCAGGATATAGTGAAAATGTTTGATGAGGATAAAGATACTGAGGAGATTGTGATAATAGGTGAAATAGGAGGTACAATGGAGGAAGAAGTAGCTAAAATGAAGAAAGAAGGAAAGATATCTAAAAATATAGTAGCTTATATTGCTGGTTTAACTGCACCTAAGGAAAAAAGGATGGGGCATGCAGGCGCTGTAGTATACATGGGATTAGGCACTTATGAGAGCAAGGTAAATGCATTTAAGGAAGCAGGTATTAAAGTGGCTAAAACTCCATTTGAAATAAAAGATTTAATTTTTTCCTAATTTTTATTGCCCTCTGGGTTTTATTGTTATAGTTCCGTTGTCCTCATCTACTTCCAGCAAGTATTTTGTACCGAATTTCTCTACCATGGACTTTGGTATGTATAGATTTAGTGGTAGTGTATAGTATTCATATTCGTAGACTTTGCCCCTAACTAGTTTTTTGCCAACTAATCTTTTTGCTTCAACTTCTCTCTCTTTCATAAGATAGAATCTTTTCTTACTCTTTTTAAAACTTTTGCATATCATCTTTTTAAATCTTTCATTAAATTTAAATTTCTTTAAATCAGTTTAAATTTTTGACGTAGCTCATAAAAAACTATTTCGTTAATAAAGTTTAATAGATCGACCTTAAAAAGTGATGGTTGTATATCTGTTTCTGTTATTCTTATTTTTAAATAGTATAGCTCATTAAAAAAGTTAAATAAAGCAATATATACGCAATCATTATATTCGCAATCTGGACCATGATCTAATCTAATTTTTTCATTATTTACACTGCTTACTATCTTTTGCGTTCCCCAATCCATTATAGTGCATACACTAATTCCGCCTAGATAATCTTGGTTAATTATTATTCCAATTTTATCATATCTAGTATTTCTTTTAATCATATCCACCTTATACATTCTTGTAGAATTTAGAATTTCTATGAGATCAAAATAACTAATATTCATTAAAAGATCCTTATCTTCTATGTATATATAAAGCTCGTCGGAAATAAATGGAGAAATATGTATTCTACCAATATCTATAGCGCTCTCTACATCATTAAAGAATCCTTTATTGTCCCTTTTGGCAAATTTGATCATTACTAATTATATTGTCTTAACCGATAATTAAATATACTATTCCTACTTTCTTTCATTATGCCAGTTCATATCTTGGCAAATAAAGGGGATGTCGCAGAAAGAGTTTTAATAGTTGGAGATCCAGGAAGAGCGAAATTACTTTCTTCGCTTCTACAAAATCCTAAATTAGTTAACGAGAATAGAAGTTTTTTAGTATACACTGGTAAGTATAACGGAGTAGATATAAGCATAGCTACTCACGGAATAGGAGGGCCGTCTGCAGCTATAGTACTTGAAGAGTTGATAATGCTAGGCGGAAGAACCTTTATTAGATATGGAACTACTGGAGCATTAGTTCCAGATATTAATTTAGGTGAATATATTATAGTTGCAGGGGCATCGTATAATCACGGTGGAGTTATTTATCAGTATTTAAGAGAAGATAGCTGCATTGCAGCTACGCCCGATTTTTACATTCTTAATAGCCTCGTCCAGAATTTTCAGAAAGAAGGTTTAAAATTTCATATAGGGAACGTATTTAGTAGTGATGCTTTTTACGCTGAGGATGAGGAATTCGTGAAGAGATGGTCTTCTAGGGGCAATATAGCTGTGGAAATGGAGTGTGCAACAATTTTTGCTATAGGAAGAATGAAAGGAGTAAGAACTGGAGCAGTTCTAGTGGTTAGCGATAATTTAGCGAAGGGAGGAGTATGGATAAGTAAAGAAGAACTAGAAAATAGTGTCATGAAAGGTGCAAAAGCAATTTTAGATACTTTGAGTAAGTTATAAAAATGAAGCTAATAAGGGATCCAATACACGGATATATAGAAATCTCTGATAAGTTGAATAAAATTATTTCTGACCCATATTTTCAGAGGCTGAGGTATATTAAACAAACTGCAATGGCTTACATGGTTTATCCTAGTATGTTACATTCGAGATTTGAACATAGCTTGGGTGTAATGCATTTAGCTAGGGAATTTGCTAGATACGTAATTTCTAACAGCGGATTAAAAGATGAAGAAGGACTTATACAGATGATAGCTTTAACGGGATTACTTCATGACATAGGTCATGTAGCCTTTTCTCACACTTTTGAGAATTTTCTATTATTAGCTAATCAAGTTTACGGATTAAAAGTCAAAGAAGAAGGTAAGAAAACACACGTAAATTATGGCATATACTTAATAGAGAACGTATTAGGAAGCATAATCGATAAAGAATTCGCTGAATTTTATCCAGATCCTGTAAAATTCATTATAGACGTATTAAAGGAGAATCCTAGAACTTATGAAGAAAAATTGGCTTTATCGCTAATTTCAAATTATGTTGATGCTGATAGGAGTGATTATTTATTAAGAGATTCGTATTATGCTGGAGTAAGTTACGGTAGGTTTGATATAGAAAGACTAAAGAGATTTCTAGTTTTTATAGATGGAAAACTTGCAATTTATAGCAAAGCCACTCCAATAGTCGAGCAATTTTTACTTTCTAGAATGTACATGTTCGAGAATGTATATTTTCATAGCGTTACTGGAGTATATAACGCTATATTATCTCACGCAATGGTGGAAATGCTTGAAAAGAATATTATTAGCCTTCCTACAGAGCCTAAGGACTTCTTACAACTTTTGGATATAGAAATTTACTCTAATTTAGATAAAGTAAAGGAAGAATTTAAGAACGCAATAATGTTTAGACAAGGATATAGAAGGATAAAATACGACATAACTGGTAAATGCTTAGAGAAATTTAACGAAATTAAAGACGAGATTTATGAAGATATGAAGAAGAGCCAAGGGCTTTTTCTATATCACGAGTTTAACGATGTACCATATGAAGAGAAAGAAGAAGCTGTTTATATCTTTGATGGGGAGAGAGTTGAAAAATTAACATCTGTTTCGCCAATAATTAGGTCATTGAGCGAAATAAAGAAGGCGATAATTGCGTATAGCAGCAAGGCTGAAAAAATTGCTGAAAAATATGAAAATGTGATTCAAGAATGTAAAACCTTGGGTCCTTGACCTGGTGAAGTTATTATATATTTTAAGTTAAGACTTTGGAGGAAGTTTATTACTTCTTTCATGTGTTTCTTTGTAGTAAAAATATGGGGGTTAGGTCCGGCATCGAATGTGTAACCTGCGTGTCCAAAATCTTGCACCCATCTCATTATCTTAAACGACATATCGTTAAGATAGAAAAAGGAAGGCCAAGAATCTAAAATTACTGCATGCATACTATTACTATGTCTCATAGTTAACTCGAAAAATTTCTCTTCATCTTTTTTCCTTATGCTTTCTATAACATCATTAAATGTTTCTTTTATAAAATCTAATCTACATTTCATTAAATAAGAGGATCTAGTAGTAACTTCCATGCCCTCCCTAGATGATACTTCTTTCTTTTCATCACTAACTATTGCTATAATATCAACAAGGTCTTCCCAGTAGTTATGGGGGAAAATTTGATAACAAAAAGAATCTTCACCATCTTCTCTTTCTCCTTTTTCCCATACGACAAATCCTCCTTCCGTGCTTCTACATGCACTTCCGGAACCTATTCTAGCTATTTTGGAAAGTTCTTTTTGAGTTAAGCCTAAACCTAAGGCTTCATTACTAGCGTAAACTAATGCTGCAATACCTGCCGCCGACGACGCTAAACCAGAAGATGGAGGAAAATTTGTTGTTGAAATAACTTTAGCGAACAAGTTCTTGCCATAAATTTTCCTGAAAATATTAAGAACCCTTCCTGCGTAATTTAAAGTCTCTTTTTCGCTCAGTTTTTTTCCGTTAATTATTACTTCATCTTTAGAGAATTCTTCACTAAATATAACCTTTGTTCTTGCGTACAAATTATCGAGGCTTATCGAAATTGAAGAGTTCAATGGAAGATTGAGTTCAGTATTCCTTTTTCCCCAGTATTTAACTATTGCAATATTTGAAGGTGCTATAGCTTCTCCTTCAAGTTTCATTTAGACCCTCATCTTCTTTGATTTCAATTAATTTTAATCCTTTTTCCTTCCATTTTTTCCTCACTTCATCCAAATTTTCCCCAAGTGCAAATATTACATCCCCTCCACCTGCCCCTGGCAATAAAGATATGTAAGCACCGTTATCTTCAGCAATTTTTATTAGTTCCTTATCCTCTTTGCTCTGCAATTTAACGCCAATAACATCTTCTGCTAGAACATTTAGTAAATCTCTAGCTAATTTCGCATGCTGAGAGGCTTCATCTACTTTGCCTAGCTTAAGTAGTCTTATTGCTGTATCGTTCTCGATGTTAATTTCTCGTAAAAATTCGATAAACTTTTCGTCATCTTTCTTTTCAATAAACATTTTAACTAAATTTACGGTCTCTGAGCTTCTTCCACTGAATCCTAAAAGCATGTCATATTTATTTCCTAGTCTTAACCTTTCTATTTTCCAATCACGCTTATTAAGGTCAGTAAACCTCCTATAAATTATGCTTCCATATACTGCGGCAGCTATATCAAATCCGCTTCCTATTCCCTTTTGTCTAATGAAATTTGCCTCCTGAGCCAATAAATGAATTTCATCAATATCTATCCTTCCTTTAATTTGTTTATATAAGCACGCTGTAAGTGCTACTGTGGCTGCAGATGAACTTCCTAAACCTGTTTTTTTACCGTTTATCTGAAAATCTTCATCATTAAATAGTCTTATTTTAAGCTTCGGAACATCTCCAAGGTGATTCCTTATTACATTCACTACACTTTCTATAAGCTCATTTCCCTTATCATAAAACGTTCCGTAAGTAGTCTCAAATATTAGTTTATCAGAAGGTGTTGCCTCACATCTGACTCTCTTATTTATTGCAATTACGTGAGATAACCCTCCAAATACTACTGCATAACTTCCTATCCAAAGTACTTTTCCTGGAGCAGATATCATCGGATTTATTATTCTGCTGTAGTAGAAATATGTGATGGACTTTCTAGATAAGAAAAAAAGGTTAGTATTAATTGCGATAGCACAAAAGGGAACATCAGGATTAACTTATGATGAGTTATTATCAACTTTCCTAATTTTCATGACAAGGAATACACTACAAAGTATAATTGAGGATCTCTACTTTTCAGGCTACATTAACATATTGAGGGACGATAAGGAAGTTAGACTAATAGCTAGCAGGAAAGTAAGAAGTAGTTTGGTTGCTTTGGATTTCCAGAGATACAAATTATTAAAATTTCTTGAGGAAGTTAAGAAAAAATCAGAGGAAATTTCAAAACTGCAGGACAAGAATTCTCAGCTTGAAGAAATTAAAAAAATAGGTAAGGAAGGATTAGAGCTAATCTCCTCAGGGCTTTTGACATTATATAAAGAGTTTCCAGAGTTTACAATTCCAGAATATATTGAAATAGTGGAAGTAATAAATAATGAGGTCTTAGCTAAGTTGTCTCCCTTAATAACTCAACAAATGACAGAAGAAGATTTAAAACAATTTTTGAATTTAACATCAAAGTATTTAGGAGAAAAGGAAGCTGAGGTTCTAAGTGAAGCTCTAAAGAGAATTTAAAGGAAACGTTTATATAGAATAAGCGTTACCCTATAACATATGAAGAGTAAGAGAGACCAACTTGAAATTATAATGGATGTAATGGAAGTAATTAATGATGGTTACGGTAGTAAGTCGTCTATAATGAAGTATGCTAATTTGAGTAATACACTCTTAGAGAAATACATTAACATATTGACAAGTAAAGGTCTCATAAAATACGAGGATGGTCATTATAAAATGACTGAAAAAGGTATAGCGTTACTAGAAAAATTAAGGAAAATTAGAAAGCTACATTTAGAACTGTCTGAGCTTATTAACTCTGTTTCAGAAGAATTATATTGATGTTAGAATCTTATACACTAATAGTAAATTTACTATATGTTAGTTTACTTTTAGAGACTTCTTTGCTTTTCTATTTTGTATCAAGAAAACTGGAAAATCTTCCTTATTTATGGAAGGATGTTAGATCATTATATTTATTAAGAATTTTTAGCGAGGTATTAGATTTACTCTCTTCTACGGATTTGTTAGATGATGGAATAATTGGAGCAAATTTTAATATAAAATCAGAAGCCTTACAGAAATTTCTAGAGAAGGAAGTTAAAGGCGTAGGGTCCAAAATAAAAATAATCAATACTTATATTTCGTCTATGGAAAAGATTGATGCATACATAAGCGGAATTTCAAGCAATATAAAAGAAATATTTTACTTAATTTTAGCTTCTATAATTTCCTTTGCATTATACTTTATACCCGGTTTTTCTCTTGACGGTTTATTTTTGGGTTTTTCTCTTGGCTTAAATATAATTTCGATGTATTACACAATTTATTCTTATTTGGTTTATAGAGATATAATGAAAAAAATTATGGAAATAAGAAATAGTAAATCATGAAGCCGCCGATAATATTTTCTTTGCGCACTGTTTTAGATCTTCACTTATTTTTCCCCAAATATTATTTATAACAGAGTAAACAAATTTTGGTCTACCTATCTTTTTCTCTTCTATTTTTATTCTATTTACTAAACCTACGTCCATTAACCTCTTTAAACTAGTTTCTGCAGTTGTTTTACTAAAGCCCATTATTTGAGCTAATTCGATTGATGTTATTGGCTTATTTAATTCAATAAGCTTAAATAAACATTCTACATCAGTTTCAGACAATCTATAGCAGCATTTTATGCTCTCCTTTTTATTCTTCAAGTCCTCTTCCATAATTAATTTTTTGGATAAACATATTAAAAACTTTATCTATTTTTCTTTCACTTATTTTGCATAAGCTTATTATACTCTTTATACATGCATCTATCTTGTATTACAATAATTCCTTCTTTTTCTGCCAATTTAGCAGCGTCATCATTTCTTATTCCTTCTTGAAGCCATAATACTTTTACATCTCCTTTTTCTCTTTTTCTCTTTATTACTTCCTCGACTATTTTTGGAACTTCTGATGATGGTCTAAATACTTCTACTACGTCAATTCTATCCGGTATTTCCAAGATTGAAGAGTAACTCTTCTTTCCTAGAATCTCTTTTGCTGTAGGATTTACTGGTATTACATTATAGCCATGCTCCATTAAAAATTTAGGCACATAATGAGATGGCTTTGAAGGATCTTTAGAAAAACCTATGGTAGCAATATTTTTATAATTTTCAAGAATAAATTTTATTAAATTTTCTTCACTTTCCATACTTTTACTATACAAACAAGGGTTAAAATTCGTTTTTAATTTCATTTCGCAATATTCCTATTCCAGGTACTTCTACTTCCACAACATCTCCTGGCTTTAAATATTCTTTATTTCCAAATTCTGCAACTCCTGCTGGAGTACCAGTAGTTATTATATCCCCTGGCTCTAAGGTAATTCCATTACTTAAATAAGAAATTAGTTCCTCTATAGAAAATATCATATCTTCCGTAGACCCTTTTTGTACAATCTTTCCGTTAACCCTTGTTATTATTTCTAATGGAAAAGTTATTTCGTCCTTACTTACAACCCAAGGACCTAGAGGTAAGCTAGTATCTAAAGATTTTCCCATAACCCAATTTAATCCATAAGGGTGAATTTCTGGAAATTGATAATCCCTAAAGCTTACGTCATTAATAATCGTGAATCCAAATACATAATCCATTGCTTCTTCCTTTTTTATATATTTACCTCTTTTACCTATTATAATCCCAATTTCTCCCTCATAATCAACTTTTCTAACCCCTTTAGGTATGATTATTGAATCTCCGTGAGCTATTATAGAATTATTCCCTTTCATAAAGAAGTAAGGCTGTTTAGGTGGATCAATTGAAGACTCCTTGGAATGAGATCTAAAATTAACTGCAGGCAAAAATACTTTACCTGGGAATATCGCAGGCAAAAATTTAGATAACTCAACTTTTCTATAACTTTTAACATTTTTAAATAGATCAAAGGCTTTTACTACATTTTTTGAATCTTCAAGAACGCACTCAATTCCCTCAAAATCTGGAACATAAAATTCGTTATTTATTACAAAAACTGTTGTCTTTTTTCCATTCACTAAACCTTGTGTAAATCTCATAGAACCTCAAATGTAGAAAATCCTAAAAAGATTATGGTTAATAGAGATATTGCCACATTTATTGGTTTGTCAAATTTTCTAGGAATCATGTTTAATGAACTTAATGCAAATATTGAGAATGTAGACGAAAGGATAAATATCCCCACTATAGCTGTAGAATAAATTATATTATCCAAAGATATAGCAAGAACTACTGTAATTATCTTAGAAGGCGTGACTGCTAATGAACCTTGAAGAAGTCCCATTTCTTTTGGTTCTATCTCAAATTCTTTCCCTAATATCGCAGAAGCAAGTAGAATTAAGGCTACACTTATTCCTATTAAATTGCCTATAATATTTAGATAAACAGAATTAATGGAAGTTATAATTAGTATTACAGTCAAAGGTATGGCTAATATTGCAAATCCTAAAGAATGAAATATGGAGAACTTTAGAACTTTAACAGAATTTTTCAAAATTCTTGCAGTAGCTATATGGTCTGGATCTAGTCCATGAGTTAATCCTAAGAGGGCCACTATTAATGCGTCTTGAAGGAACATCATAAGTAATATAAAGTATACATATAAAAATTACTAATTGACACTATAAAAATTAATAATTGACACCATGAGAATTACTACCAAGAAAAAAAGATTTTAACTTTCTCTAAACGCTTTTCCAGTAGCTTCTAATAATGCCTTCATCATACCTAAGGCATAGGAGGCATCCTTATCAGATGCCATTCTTAATAATCCCATAGTGCCTACGGGCTTAACGTTTGGCAATTCGCTTACCCATATATTAAGTGCTTTACTCATTTTCTCCATTATTAAGACAAGGTTATCTACTAATTTAGGATCACTGAAGACGTCAATTAATTTTACCATCTTATCTAATACTCCGTTCTTTTGTAATTCTGCTAATTTGCCCATCATATTAACCATGGAATCGATGTCTATTTGAGTAAGCGTCTTTACAGTCCTCTCGTCAGTTAACTTCTTTAATATAGGCAATGATGCTTCTATTGCAGTAAGTAAACTTTCTACGTCTAGTTGTTGCACTAATTTTATTGCTCTCTCGCTAGTGAGTTTTTGCATCATTGGAGTTAGAGCTTCAAGGGCCGCCAATGTAGAATCTACGTCAAATTTCTGTATTAATGAAATAGCCCTAGGAGAAGTCAGTTTTTGCATCATTGGTGTTAATGCCTCTATAGCAGACAGAGTTGCGTCAACGTCAATCTTTTGCAATAATGCTAGAGCTCTATCGCTTGTTAGTTTTTCTATTATTGGCCATATTGCTTGTATTTTTGGTAGTTGTTCCATTCCGAAGGATATGAGTGTATTAATTAAGTCTGCCTTCTGTACCGCGTCAAGAAGGGCGACTCCTTGCTCCATCATATTTATAAGTTCATCTATTTGACCTTTCTTTTGCATCTCTGCCATAGTCTTTGCAATCTTATTTAATGTAGGAGTTAATTCTACTGTAGCTTCTAATAATGTATCAACATCAAGGCTTTCCAGTACTTTAAGTGCCTTATCGCTGGTCAATTTTTGAAGTATAGGAGTAAGCTTTCCTGTGGAATCAAGTAGTGCATCATAATTTATGCTTTCCAGTACTTTAAGTGCCTTATCGCTGGTCAAGGCTTTCATTATTGGTGTTAATTTTTCTATAGCTGTTAACGTAGCGTCTATATCTATCTGCTTTAACAACGAGATTGCCTTGTCGCTTGTAAGCTTTTGCATCATTGGTGTTAATGCCTCTATAGCGTTTAATGTGGCGTCTAGATTTATTTGTTGTAGCAAGCTTAATGTCTTATCGCTTGTTAGTTTTTCTATTATTGGCCATATTGCTTGTATTTTTGGTAGTTGTTCCATTCCGAAGGATATGAGTGTATTAATTAAGTCTGCCTTCTGTACCGCGTCAAGAAGTGAAAGAGTTTGGTCTGTTAAGTTTAATAGAAAGTCTAATTGACCCTTTTTATTCATTTCATTAAGTTTATCTGTAAGTTTTTCTATTGTTGGTAATGAGTCTGCTAATTTGCTTAATTTTTCAAGGTTCTCAGGTTTTAATAATGTTTCTAAAGGATCTTGTCCTTCAGACATATTTATCTATAATCTATTTACGCAATTAGTTTAATAATTTTATGAGTAATGAAATGAAGGTTTTAGCTTACATAATATTTTTCAGGATTTCTCGTTACTATTTAACATGTTTTTATATACTTTCGTAGCATTTTTTATTATATTTAAGAATCTAAATTATCTTTCCTTTTTACTTTTATTCATTGAGTCATGAACTGAAAGCTTTCAGATTTTCTTGCTAAAAATCTTTATATAATAAGTAATCATTAAACCATTGATGGGTTCTCCTTCAGATCATTTAGCCAATGAGAGAACTTTTCTGGCATGGGTTAGAACAGGAATAGCATTAATAGGCTTCGGTTTTGTAATAGCAAAATTCGCTTTATTCATATCTATCCTCAAAGGTGCTAAAACCTTATCCTCTAGCTCTGTAACTTATGGTGAAGTAATGATTATTCTGGGTGGAATTGTAATATTCTACGGTTTATATTCTTATCTAGAAAATGAAAAAGATATATCTAGAAATCAATATAGACCGAGGGTCTTACCTAATATGATATTTGTAGGGATAATTTTGGCTATTACAGTAATCCTAGCACTCTTCATAATATGAGGTCAAGATAAATGATAATAAAATACAAGGCTATGAGAAGTACAGACTCATACTTAGTCACCTTACCATCAAGAAGTACGGCTATACCTACTACATTGGCTATAACTGCAGATATGAGTTCCGGTAAAGAATTATAAAAGCTATAAGACGAGAAGAATCCAATTAATCCCAGTAATAAAGTAGAATTCTCTATTTTACTTCCTACAAAACTAACTATTGCCAAAGACCCTCCATTCAAATTTCTCATTGCCAATCTAATGCCAGATAATTTTTCCTCAAGTTCTGCTGCTATTGGAGTTATTAATAGCGAAGTCCAGGCTATAGGCAAATTAAATTCTTTAGATATTGCAACAACGCATTTAACAAACAGATCCGAAAAAGCTAATATCAAAATTGCTCCTATTGCTAGCTCTATAACACTCTTAGATAAGTTGGTAATTTTATCGTTTTCTTTTTCATCTTTACTCTTTTTAATTCTATAAAAAATATAAAGAATGTATATTGATGATAATATTATTGCTGTAAAAATATTAAATCTGCCATAAAAAACTATTATAGCTAGAATAATAGTATTCAGGATTAAGAAATTATTTTCAACATTATAATCATAATTCATTGTCAGGGATCTATTCCAGGAAAATGAATAAATTAAACCAACCAAACCTATGCCCAAAGTAAATAATATTACATTGCCACCAATTGCGGAGCCAATGGCAACTTCATATTCTCTATTAAGTAACGCGTATACAGTAATTACTGTTTCCGGTAATGCTGTTAAAAAACCTAAAATTACTCCTCCAGCAATTCCTTGCCCGAACTTTCTTTCCACATTTTCTGTACCCCTGGCAAGAAGCTCTGCAGCAATAATCAGGATTGTTAAAACTCCTATGAATCTGATCAGATCCACCATTTACTTTCATTTTGGTTTTTACAACATAACTAGTTATTAACCTCTTTCATTTACTTAAATTAGATGGACGAGCTAGACAAGAAAATATTACTTTATCTATTTCGTGACGGCAGAATATCTATTCGTAGCTTAGCGTCTCTGTTAAATCTAACTCCCCCTACAGTTCTTTATAGAATAAAAAACTTGGAAAAAGAGGAAATATTAGAGGGTTTTCAACTTTTAGTTAATCCTAACTTTTACGGTAAATATTATTCTTTTATTTCATTCAAAAATTTAATGGATATGGATGATAAATGGGTATTTCTAAAATTTAAATGTGTTGAATGGCTAAATGTATACGGAATAGTTGGTGAGAGTACAGCTGAAATTGAAGATAGAATATCCTTTATGAGGAAGACTCTTGGAGAGCCAGTAATGCAGTATACTCCCCCTCAACAACCTTTGCCACCTAAGGAACTCGACATAAAAATAGTTAAAGCATTGCAAGAAGATCCTAGAGCGTCAACTGCAGATATTTCCAAGGAATTAGGAATAGATAGTAAAATAGTAATAAAAAGACTAAAAATTATGAAAAATAGAGGATATATATCTGTGATACCTAAAATAAATATACCAAAAAGCGGAATGTCAGTATTTTCTATGTTCTCTAAAAGGATTCCAGAAATAAGGGACATTCTTTCTCATTGCAGAGTCTTGGAGATAGTAGATAAGTATAACGTAGGTATAGAAGTTTGTCTAACTGAAAACATTGAAAATGTGAGGAATTATGTAAGAGCGGTTAGAGAAAAAGATAAGGAAGCTGACGTGATGATTATATATGATATAATTACAAAGGGTATCGTGGAATAGTGTCAGCAAGAATAAAATATATAATTTCCTATAATTCGTATGGAAAAGATTTCTCCTTATAGCGGAGATCTTTATGAAGGTCCGATTTGGCACCCAACAGAAAACGTACTTTACTGGGTTAATATCTTAGCAGGGACAATTCATAGGCTAGATTTAAAGAAATCAACTTATCTTGAAATAAAACTTAAAGATTACGTAAGTTCAATTTCACCTAGAGTAACAGGAGGATTAATTGCAACTTCTGATCAAGGCTTTTATGCGGTAAACCTTGATGGTGATGTTAAAGAAATTTATAAAGTAAAAGACTGGGATCTAAGAAATAGGTTTAATGACGGAAAATGCGATGCTGTTGGGAGATATTGGGTAGGTACGATGAATTTGGAAGAAAAATATCCTACAGCAGGCTTTTATGTTTTAGATACTAATCTTTCGTTTAGGAAGGTCCTAGATAACGTGACAATTTCAAATGGTCTAGCCTGGAGCTCTGATAATAAAACTCTATATTATATTGATACGCCTACTAAGAAAATTTTTGAGTTTGATTTTGATTTAGAGAAAGGTAGAATAAGCAATAAGAGAACTCTTATAGATTTATCGTCAGTTCAAGGAAGTCCTGACGGAATGACTATAGATTCTAAGGATAATTTGTGGGTAGCTTTATTTGGAGGAGGTAAAGTTATAAAAATTGATACAAAAACTAAAGAAATTATTGATGAAATTCCAGTTCCTACCCCTAATGTTACTTCCGTAACTTTTGGCGGTGAAAATCTTTCAACACTTTACATTACGACTGCTAAAATTCATTTAGCATCTCCAGACGAAAATGCAGGTTATGTTTACGCCGAAAAGGTGTCTGCAACTGGTACTAAAATTAATTTTTGCGGAATTTAGTATCTAACATATGATATTAGTAACAACCTTTGGCTTTGACGAGAAATTTCAGATAAGGGCAGTGCTCAATTACGGTAAAAGTATAGAAAAAGTGATAATAGTAACGTCTATTACAGACAGCGATAAAGTTAAAAAAGCGCTCTCGTCTTTTACAACATTTCTCGATAATTTGTCAATAAGTTACGAAATAGTCAAAGTAGATCCTATAAATTTTATAAATTCTGTCGCGTTAATAGCATATTATTTACCAACAGATAAGAAAATTATTGCAAATCTAAGTGGAGGTATGAGAGCCATAATAATGGAGACGCTTACAGCTTTGGCATTAAAAGGAGTAGACGCTGATGTAGAAATAGAAACAGAAGATTTTCAAGGTAAAATCTCTTTTAAAGTATCTGATCTTACCAGGGGGGATATAAATACTGATCATCTTCTTATACTAAGGGAAATATGGAGGGGAAACAGAAGTATTTATAGGTTAGCAAAAGCTACTGGAATGTCAACTTCAGCTGTAAGTAGAAAGCTTTCAAAACTATTAAAATACGGATATATTAGGAGGGAAGACACTAGTTATATTTTAAATAATAAAGGGATGATAATGGCACTAATGATGGAAATGAGTGACGAAAACGTCTAGCTTACTGATTTAAGCTTTTCAATTATCTTCCTTATTCTATCCTTTTCCTCAGAATTTAGCGAATCCCAATTATCTAAGATATAGTCTACTAATGATTCAAGCTCCGTTATCGCGTTATCTATTCTTCTCTCTTTAGGAAATCCACCTAGTAATTCTTTACCTTTATTAGTTAAACCGTAGTATTTTTTAGTTCCTTCTGTTTTCACAACCTCTATTAATCCTTCAGCTTCTAATTCTCTTATCATAGGGTAAACAGATCCTGGAGAAGGTCTCCACATTCCCATACTACTTTCCTCCACTTTTTCCATAATTTCTGCTCCAGTTAATGGCCCATTGGTATAAAGTAAGTAAAGTATTATGTGTCTAAGTCCTCTACCTCTATGGAAATGCACGTAATAAGTTCTTAATTCAAACTTAATATTGTTTTGCATTTTACTTTCGGCGAACTTATCGTTGTTAAATAATTTTTTATAATACACGTCATATTCTGGTTAATGTTTATTATACTAGGTTAAATTTACTTTTAATGTTAACTCATATACGAGAAAAATATGTATATTGTTAAACAATTATATATCAATGATAAGATATTAAATCCTTCTATACATAGAGATTATCCTTAGTCATCGTTCCCTTACCTAAAATTGATAAATTATCTATATAGAGAATCTGAAAAAGTATTCATTATTATTACGAGGAATAATAAATATATTTAGTTAGATCTGTTATAAGTTTAAAATAAGTATACGAGCTATCGTCTATAATTTACATTAATGTTTAGACCAATTAATGTTAATAATTTTTATAAGCTTCTCACTTACTAAACTTTTCTTAGATCACAAATGGCAAAGAAAGGAAAGAAGGCACAAGGACAGCAGCAACAAGGCGGAGAAAAGAAACAATAAATTAGTAGGGGGTATATACTCGGTAATATTTTAAGTCAATATCTTTTTTAAACTTATCTTTTTTGATGAGTTGTATAATGCTGGAAATTTCTTAGATCCTTTAACTTATCTAATTAGGATAAATTCTTCTAAATTTACTGACTGATTAAAGGTAACTTAAATGTTATTTATGAAATAAACTACAAAGAGTTTTTTGCTAGGCGGTAGAGCTAATTTTATATGAAAAACGCCGAAGTTAGAATTATGGATATTGCAGTATTATTAGCTTCACTAGGAATAAGCATTTTAGAATTGTCAGAAGCAGGTGCTGTAGCTGTAATATTTAATGGAATATACAAAAACGGAAAGCCGTATATTTACGGGCTGGCAGGAGTACTTACAGTTTTAATTCCAGTTTTTACCTTAGGTCGGTACATAGTACTTCTTCCCCTGGAGTACGTGCTTATAGTAGCTGGAGTAATCCTATTCTATTTTGGATATAAATTAATAAGAAGTGCTAGAAGATATTTCAAAGGAATAAAAATAGTGCACAAAGAAGAAGGCGAAGAAACTTTAACTACAGTTTACGTAGTAGGCTTTACAGAGGCACTCGAAGCAGGTCTTGTAATACTAGCATTAATCCCCCAATCTTATATTTCCGCATTGACTGGAACTTTATTAGCTTCAATCCTAGTTGTGGCACTATTATTCGTACTAAAAGCACAGATAATGAAGATTAGAGTACCTCAATTAAAGTACGTACTTTCAGCACTATTATTTAGCCTAGGAACTTTATTCTTTGGAGAAGCTTTCTTTGACATTGACGAACTATATCTAGGATTATTCTTTGTAATATACCTAGGACTAAACTATGTGGTAATAAAAATGTGAGAAGAACATGCATATTAGTGAAGACAAATTGATTGATTGAATAAAAGAATAAAATAAAAGTTAATATCTTTTTAATTATTTATTTACTTCTATCTATCTACTTCTTTCTTCAACTTTCTGCTTTTCCTTTTCTACTGGCTTACCTAGTACAGAGTACGGGAATTGGCTATATATTATTCCAGCTATAAGCAGAAGGATTACAGCTATTATTCCCACAGCCGCTACTTGTGATGCTGTTAACGGTGTAGTTGTTGCATTGCCTGTCACTATAATTGCTACAACGAATTCTAAGATTAAACCTATTATGAATATTACCTTAAAGATTTTGTCCATTTCTTCTAATTCTTTCTCATTTACTGCCATTTTTATCACCTCTTCTTGTAAACGTAATGTGCAGTTATTAGCATAGAAGCGAATACTGCAGCAGTGAATTCCAATCCGCTTAATGCCATTTCTAGGTCACCACTTAATATGTGCCCAGACGCACAACCATCAGCCATTCTTGCACCAAATAGCATTAAGTATGCACCACCAAATGATCCTAAGAACCTCTTTGCAGGGTTAGTTCCAAACCTTTCAGCCCAGCTAGGTGGTATTATATCTCTAAATGCAGTAAATCTCCTAGTTAAGAATACTGCACTGAAGAACGCGCCCATTAATGTTCCAATGTCGCTATAAGGCTCCCAACCAATTCCTTTGAATACTATCTGCGAATACTTGAAAGTTGGCATAAACAAGTGTCCAGCAATCCAAGAGTCAGTAGTAGATTCGCCGAATATTTGGTGTAAGAACATCTCTGCAACCACTGTTAACGCTACAATTCCTGCAACTGAAACCATGAACCACCTAGTTACGTTGTCTTCAACAGCGTAATACTCATTTAACTTCTTTGCTAAGCTATTTTCACTATAAGGTAATCCACCTTCAGTTAAGAATCTTGCAGTCTCCTGATGCATTTGAATTTCTTGTGGTGTTAGTCTTCTTTCTATATTTGCTCTTAAGCAGCTTCTAACTCCTCCTTTATACCTTGGTAAATAATAAGCTAGTAAGAACATTCCTATTGCGTAGATTATTGAGATTCCGAATAAGTCTAAAGGCGTTAATCCATCCCAAGGTATTAAGTACTCTTTTCCTGAAGGATGGGTAGCTCCTATTATCAGGCTACCAAAGTTTCCTACAGTGGTTAACCATTGTCCTGCTGGGGTTTGATATAAAGCAGTCCAAGTGGCTGCACCTAATATTGCACCAAATACTGCATATATTGCGTCTCTCCTTCCTTCTCCCAAAGCCATCCATATTGAGCCAGGGAAGTATCCTGAAAGTGCTAGTCCCGCTCCAAAGAATAAACCTCCTATAAGTACTCCTATTACATAAAACGGCTTAGGACCCCAATGAAAACCAACGCCTGCAGCGTATAAACCGAAGAGTACTGGTGTCCCAATAGCAAATCCTAATGCAATACAAGTGACGAATAATCTATCTTCCCACTTTGCCAGTCTAATTAAAGTCTCAGGATTTGATATTCCCCATATTTCAGCAGCTGCACCAATTATGAAACCTATAATCAGTCCAACCCACATTGGGGCTGTATATGTTATCATTTTACTTTATCACCAAAAGTAACTTTCTTTTCCCAAGATTAAATAAACATCTTATAAAAAATATGGGAAATTGACTTTAACAGAGTTAATACATTACTGAATATAAATTCTTTAAACTTTTTAAAATATATCCGTTTAAAACTTATTACTTGAATATAGTCAGCCATTATATAATGATAAACTATAGTTCTACAGAAGCACGTAAAGTGTTAAAAAGATTTAAACTATTCCTTAAATTTTACCTAAAGCATGATACCCTATGTATAGGTGTTGTGATAAAGAATTTCAAGATGAAAAGTCATTTAAAAAGCATATAAAGAGTGCCAAGCATCATCATTTAACGTCTTCTGATTCTTTCAAGATATCTTTACCTAAGGATTACATATCGTCAATTATAGACAATAAAGAGAGCGCAATAAGGCTACTTGGATTCTTACCTTATGAGGATAAGGTCATAATTCCCTTACGTTTATCTAGAAATGTGATAGGAAGAGTTTTAAAAAGGTCTTTAATAGCAAAGGTTGAAGGTCCCTATTATGATTCAGGATTAATAAATTACAAAATCGACGCAGGTGATATAAAATAAGTTTTAGGCAAGCGAGATTGGGAGAAAGCTTAAGGCTAACTATTATTGTAACTTTTGAGGCTGAGCTAAACTTCTTAGGCTCTATCTTACCTGGTGCAGTAATAAAGAGCTTATCGAACATCATAATGCCGGATGATGTAATAGAGAACGTAAGAAAAGCTCTGTTGATAGAAGAAGAAAAAAGAAATATTATACCTTAAGTTCGGCCAACTTTTGAGTATTATCCTCCATTAACCATTCTATTCCTTTCTTATAGTCATCAAACTCTTTTCCTTCAAATCCATAACTTGAAGCTAATTTCCACGGAGAAGTTATAGGTGAGAGAATTTCCGCATTAGTATTTCCCCAACTTTTAAGAGAATTATATCCTTGATTGTTAATTACAAGAACTTTCATTATCCCTCCATATTTTGTTGCAGACCACAAAGCTTGAAAACTATAATTAAAGCTTCCATCTCCAACTATTGCCAAGGCTTTACCTCCGGTAGAGGAGTAACCGAAAGACGCAGGAATTGCCCAACCAATAAATCCTGCTCTATTTGCAAAGAATAACCTTCTTTTATAACCAATTATTGATCTTATTATTTCCCTATAAGACGGCGCCTCATCAAATACAGCGTAATTTTCTAAATGAGGATATAATAATTTCATTATTTCCTCCACTTTCTGATTCCTTGCAGGAGAAACTTTTACTGGACTAAATACGTGAGGCTTTGCATATTTGATTGCAATCTTTAGAAAGTCCTTAGGGTTACAAACTAAAGTCTTCCAAGTTCTTCTTGACGCCTCAATCCAATCGTAAGTCACTTCAATAACCTCTTTTCCTTTCAGTACTTCGTCGTCAGGAAATAGCACATTATTTACGCTACCTCCTATGATTAGCACAGCAGGAAAATCTTCAAGTACCTTATTTATCTCACTAGACCTTCTAGGTAAATCTCCTGCAAAAAGCTTATGTGGAGTCTCAAAAGGACTTCTAGAAGCGAAAGGTTCAGCAAAAACCGGGGAGTTAATTTTCTCAGCAAATTCCCTCATTTCATCATGAGCGTTGAATACATCTATTTCATAACCTGCTACTATTGCTATTTTATCAAAGGAGTTAATTTCATTCATTATTTCCTTTACTTCGTCTTCCCTACAACAAAGCTCCACCTTGTGCATAAAACTTCTAATAGTTATGTTAACTTCCTTGTCTTCTAAATCTTCAGGAATGGAAAGGAAAGTAGGACCATAAGGAGGAGTTAAGGAAGTTTTTATTGCCCTTATAAGGAATTTTACACCTTCATCAGCATTTCTTGCTTCAAAAGACGCCTTAACTACCGGCTTAGATATTGTTGTTAAATCTCCGTAAAGTCTAGGCTCGTCTGAAAGGTGGGAGGAAGTCTGTTGGCCTCCAATTATTACCATAGGTATTCTATCCATGTAAGCAGTATAAAGGAATCCTAGGGCATTAGATAAGCCTGGAGCTGCGTGAAGATTTACTACAGCTAACTTCTCACTGCCCAAATGATATCCTTCAGCCATCCCTACCGCAATTCCGTCCTGCAGTGCTAAATAGTATTTAAAACCTGGAGGTATTTTCTTTATAAAAGATAATTCAGTTGTTCCGGGGTTCCCGTATATTCTATCAGTAAATTCCCTGAGTATTTCAAAAATCTTGTCTCCAAGCATATAAAATAAGCTTGTAATGAAGTATAAAAACTATTTGATATGTTTTAACATTAATTGTTTTATCAAATATTACAATCTAATTTTTTAAACATTTTACTCTTCCTGGAGCTAAACTGAAAGAAGTAATAACTTTACTATATTTATTTAAAAAACATTCACGGTGTAGAAACTCTCTTTGGAATTAAAGGCATTAGTATGGCAGAAAATATTGCCAATCCCAGCATTATGTAAAACGATGAAAGTATTGTGTATCTTAATCCCAGAAGTACTGTTATTAATGCGTTTCCGCCGGCACCTCCTACTGTAACTCCTATACCCCAGATATATGAATTTGCTACCGTATAGAAATTTTTAGGAAATGTTTGACTTACGTAACCTAACAATACTGGGAAAGAGCTAAACGCAGAAAACGTGAATATCGTGTAAAAAGAAAGGGATAATATCAGGTTTTCAGCAAATGCTAAAAATCCTATAAAGGTGACTATTGTCAATAAGCTACTAACTATGAATGCATATCTTCCGCCTTTTCTTTCAGTAAGCCAACCAAAAGCAGGTTGACCTAAAACAGAGCCTAAAAATCCTATAGTTAAGAATATTCCAGCCAACTCTTTAGAATGATATACGTCGTATACAAACTCTCCAACGAAAGTAGTTGTACCAGTGATGAACATACTCCTTATAAATACTATTGAACCTAATATAATTAAGAACTTATAAAACGCCTTTTCTAACTTCTCTTTACTCTTCCTAACGTCTATGGATTCTCTTTTATAGAACTTAAGACCTACAAATATTATCATAGCTGAAAGTACCATGTATGCAGAGACTGTAAGCAAACCGGTTATTTCCCCAAGGCCTAGTATAAGAAAAGTTACAATTGAAGGCATTAAAGACCTTCCTAAACTTCCTAAGGATCCATTAATTCCTAACGCTCTGCCAGCTTCCTTGCCAAAAGTCCTAGAAAGTATTGCACCGCCAATTGGGTGATAAAAAGCCTGACCTATTCCTAAAAGTGTCGAACCTAATGCTATTAACGCTATGGACGGAAACATGAAGGAAATTCCAAAAATTCCTATTGCCAAACCTTCCAAAAATATTCCTAAACTCATTAAGGCAGAATCAACGTTATGCTTATCCGCAAAGTCGCCTATTAAAGGAGATAGAAGACCAGAAAGTAAAGTATAAATTATCGACATTGATCCTAAGATTATTAGGCTTATCCTATCAACCGTAGAGTAGTACACTATAAGAAGGGGGAATATTAGGAAAGTTCCATCGTTATTAAAATGGGCTAAGGAAGTAATTATTAATATCCTTAATTTCCTTCTAACGTCCATGTTAGGTATATTTGATACCCAACAATTTAAAGCTAATTTAGAAAAATCTTATCCTGCATCACTTGAGGTAAAAATAATTATTAGCAAATGATATAGAAAAACTGATGCTGAGCACGCTCTATACTGAACCGTGATGCAGTCCACCGGCACTGAGAGTTTACTAGTGTATCGATCATTTTCTTGATAAGTATACTCTACTATATTGGGAGATGAAAACTCCTATAAGAGCCAACGATGAGCCAAATATTTGGAAAACATTGGGTATTTGGTCTAAAATTATGAAAGAAAATAGATAAGCAGACACTGGAACTAAAATGACTATACTAGATGCGGTCGTTGCACCTAATTCTTTAACACTTGAAAACCAGAATATGAAGCCTAAAGCTTGGGCTATTATTGCAACTAAAATTCCCACACCTATTCCAAGGACAGAAGGCTTAAAATAAAAATCAAAAGGCAGGATCGGTATTACAAATAATGAAGAAAAGAGGGACATGAAAGCGTTAAGCTTTACTATATCCCTATTTTTTAGGTTAGAGTAATATAAAGTTCCAACTGCCCAAAGTATTGCTGCAACTATTGCTATCAGCGACCCTGGGCTAAAATTAACGCTATCTACTGAAATGAATATACCAGTAAATGAAACTATTATTCCAACTAATTGAGGGAATGAGATTTCCTCACCTCTTAGCCTTGAGAGTAATGCTACGAATATAGGTTGCATATAAATTAGTACAGAGGCTAATGCAGGGTTTGTGGAATAGTTTATTGCTAGGTTTAAGAGTATGACAAAAATTCCCATGTTAAGTATTGCATTAATAGCCTCCTTTTTACCGTAAATTATTCCTTTTCCGTAAGCTGTTAAAATTAAACCACCTATGATAAATCTAATAAAAGTAAGTACAAAAGGAGACATAAAATAGAGGGCAATTTTTGATAAAGGGAAAGAAATTCCCCAAACTATTATTACTCCTAGTATGGTTAAATAACCCCTTACCACGTGTGAAAATGCCTTAAAAAATATTTAAAATTAAGGCAAGTAAGAGAATAAGCTTATAAAAAATTTTTAAAGTATAAAAAATATATTCAACCATGATAAAGAAAATATTATCAGGATTTATAGGAGGGCTTTTAGAAATAATCTTCTTTATAAACAATCTCAGCGTATTTTCAACGATATCTTATCACGTTCTCAGAATTGATTCCGTTATTGTAGGAATCCTACTACACCTAATTGCTGCAATCATTATAGCATTAGTTGGAATATCAATAATAGAAGTAACTAAAGTAAGATATGAAAATAGAAACTTCTTATCAACATTGATTATGGGTATTTTATTTGGTTCCGCAGTACTAAGTCTCTTTAGCCTTCCAGTTCACTTATTGGTTTTCCCAATAAAGATAACATTAACGTACGTGTTAGCTCATATTTTCTATGGTATAATAACTTACCTTGTATATTCGTTCTTCAAATGAGCGTTATTACTTCCTTTAACGGCAACTTCTCTAAATGTGTAATTCTTAGTCCATAGTGAAACTATTAACGTAAGGATCATCATTGCAAGTCCGAATAAAGCAATATAATTGAAAGCAGTAGAGGAAGGCATAAAACCTAAAACCAACGGTTGATTATCGTAAACCATTATGACAGGAGCTTGATAAGTCTGCATAAATGACGTAGCGACTACTGGACCTGCGGCTCCGCCTATGGTTCTTAGCAGTGCATTCATTCCCATCCCCGTAGTTCTGTACTGGTCTGGTAATGATAATGCTACCATGTTTACTAAAGGTATTATAACTGCTACTAATCCTATTGATGATACAAATCCATCAATGAGAACTTCTGTTGGATTGGATCTATAATATATTAACATAATATAAGCTAATGATGATAGCAGACTACCTAGAATTAAGATAGGTTTTGGGCCTATTTTTGGCAAAGCTCTACCAAACATGGGACCGAAAATCACCATTCCGAAGGCCACTGGAGACATTAATAATCCAGACTGAATTATTGATAATCCAAGTCCGTAAGGTGAAGGTAACTGAGAGTAATAAACTAGAAAGATGAAGACTGTGAACATTCCTACTCCAGAAATTATTCCTACTAAGTTAGCTACTGCAAAGTTTCTTATTTTAAATAAATCTAACCTTAACAAAGGTTCTTTTATCTTTCTTTCAGCAGCTATAAAAATTCCATATGTTAATAGCCCGGAAATGAGCAAGGATAAGTTACATACTGAAGTCCATCCTAATGTAGGTCCTTCAGTAATGTAAACTAAAACTAGGACTGTAGCTAAGCCTATTAACGTTGAACCTAAGTAGTCAACTTTTTCCTTATATCTTATTCCAGTGTGTGGAAGGTACTTTATAGAAATAATGAAAAGGATTAAAGATAATATTGCCGCTGTATGAAAAGCGTAAGGCCAACCTAGATCTTCGACTACATAAGATCCAATTAGTAATCCAAGAGCCGGGCCTATTCCTATCATAGCACTTAATATTGCTTGCGCAAAAGCGACTTTTTCCTTAGGATATAAGTCTGTTATGTAAGCTATTGCTATTGGAAACATTGAGAATCCAACACCTTGAATAGCCCTAGCACCTAATAAAACCCATATATTTGGAGAAAAACCTGCCATAGCTACCGCAATTATATAAAAACCTATTGCAGTAACGTACATCTTCTTTTTGCCGTAAGTATCTGCAAGTTTGCCCATTAACGGTGAAGTTGCTGCTGCAACTATCATATAGGCTGAAGTTACCCATCCGGCTAATGTAGCAGAAATTGAAAAGTCCCGCTCTATCGTTGGCAAAGCGGGAACAACCATTGTTTCAACGTAGTTTACAATCAGCAACATTAAAGAAAGTATAAGTAGAGTTCTAGATTTAATGTCCATGAGGGAAATTGAGAACTTCATAAATATAAGATTTTCGATATATCTATATTATGTTGGTTTGCTACCAAAATTTTTGGATAAAAACTTTTTAGCTTAGCTAGTTAGATGAGATTATGGCTTGGTTCAACAAGGATGAGGTGAAGAAATTCATAAGGAAAGACAATTCCGTGCTAGTAGTCTGGGACGTGCAAGAAGCTCTAGTAAATTCCATATTTAATAAGGAAGAATTTCTGCAAAAATTGAAAGAACTTATTTCTGTAGCCAGACAATATAACGTTCCTATTGTTTACACAAAGATAACGCCATTGCCAGAAAGATTCCAACCACCTTACATGAGGAGATCATTTAACCCTGGAGACATTGTAAAAGAGGTATATCCACTAGAAGGCGACGTTGTTTTAAACAAGAATACCACAAGCATATTCGTGGGTACTAATTTCGAGCTGATGTTGAGGAATGCGGGAATACAAACAATAGTATTCACTGGAATTGCAACTGATATAGGTGTAGAGACATCAGCAAGACACGCCCAAGCTCTAGGTTATTTACCAGTAATAGCTAGAGAAGCAGTGTCGTCTTCTGATAAAGATGCACACGAAAGGTCTCTGATAAACATGAGTAAATTAATGCTAGTCCTTGATAATAAAGAAATAATTGAAAGGTGGTCAAGCTAATAAGGGGAAGTAATTCCTATTAAATAACTCCCTTTTTATTACAATCTTCTACCTGTTCTTTAGTCAGTGTGATTGCGCAAATTACTGGAACGATCAATCTCGAGCTTGTAAGCTTCTGTTCCAAAATGTACTTATTCCAGCTCTAGCTTTCCCAACGATATTTTATGCAATAATTCAAATCTGCATTAAGCCTGGATTTAATAACGTATTCAATGTGTTCAATAGCTTCCTGTTATAAAGAACCAATCAAATTTTCTAATGTGCGTAAAATTTGCTGACCCTGTTTATATAGTTTTATCCCTTTTCTTGTTTTCTTCCTTAAGTTCAGAAATAGTTGCTTCAAACCTTTCGTCAAGTTCTGAGATCATTTTTCGAATTTTTAGTCCCTTTTCCTCTTTCATCTCCTCAATTGCTTTATCGAGATTCATAATTTGATTGGACTTCTTGTCATTTTCCTAAAATTTCTGTTGGTCTACAAGATCTTGAACTTTTTTAGCCAGCCCATCTATCTTATCGGCTATAAGATCAGCTACTTTTATCGCAAAATCTTCGTTAAACGCTCTAGCAATGACCTCTTCTGCTCATTAATTATAGCCTTAAGAGCTTTCCTTCCTCAACCTCAACGCCTCTTATTCCGTAGTATGCTAGGGTAGAAGAGAATACAGCGTTCTCGTTCTTATAAAACTTATAATACTCGCTTCTATCTTTCCTCGTGTAATAATTCACGTAATAAAGTTCTGCGGAGCCGTCAGATCTAGATATTCTTAATATAAAAACATTGAGGGCTGACTTCGTATAATCTTTCATTAAAAGGTCTATCCCTTTATCTAAGCCATTCTTTATTAGAAATTTTAAAGCAAGTTCACTATCTATTGTGGTTTGACCTTGAAAATTCAAAACTTGAGCTAATTTTTCTTTATCAACAGAACCATTGTGAGCAAAGAAGTAAAAATAGTTCTCGTCGTCTCCGTAAAAAGGATGAGCAAATCTAGCAGATACAGTAGATTTATCCGTTGCTTGTCTAGCGTGAAATATTGCGTAAAACTTACCCTCTATGGAAGGTAAAACTAAAGACTCGTTAAATATTGGATTTTTTGATTTATAAAAATAGATTCTTTCTCCATCATAAATAACGTAACCCCAGCCATCGCCGTGAACGGGATTTAAACCATACTTAGACGCAATAATATCGTTTTTGGCAGACTCCTTCAACGCCTCATAAAGTTTAGTTAACTCTTCCTTAGAATCACCTACATAAGCAAACATCCTGCACATATAAATAAAAAAGATTTTACGGATAAAAGTTCTGTAGCTTTATTCTTCCGTTTTCGTCATATACATAGACCGAACCTTCTTCCTCATCCAGGGTTCTCTTATGCGAACCATCGCAGAAAGGTTTATTTCTAGACAATCCGCACGCGCATATATAAAAAACTTGTCCATTATCTGCCTTTATCATATAAGGTCTATTACGGTCGTGTTTTACTAACCTAGCCATTGCAAAGTAAGTGTAGAAAGTAAAGTATATATACAGTACGTGAATATAGATAAAGTTGGTTACTTTGAAGAAACTTGATACAATCTGCCCTATCGTTGAAACAATTAGAATAATTGGTAGTGAGCCCAAATTGTTGGTTTTAAGGTATTTATTAGATGGAGGGAAAGGATTTAACGAATTACAAAGATTAACCAGATTAAGTTCAAAGACTCTATCTTCTACATTAAAAGATTTAGAAAATAACGATCTCATAAAGAGGATCGTGATAAGTGATAGACCCTTTAGAGTAAGATATGAACTTACAGAAAAAGGTAAAGAATTGAAAGGAGTATTTGAAGAAATACAAAAATGGGGAAATAAATACCTTAAATGACCAATATAAATTAAATTTAAAAGAAAACTTAGTAACACCATACTATGAAGAACAATCGCTTATATCGGAGTTAGGAGGCTAACGCCTAGAAGGTAGGATGTATTTTTGGCCAATAATATATGTGCTATTGTTAATCTCCTTCTCAACACGATCAATGATCCTCTTATTTTATTATCGTTACCACCTTTAGGCATTGCGGGATACTTTCTGGGATATAGACTATTAGAAAATAATGAGATAAAGTTCTTCTTCAAGAACGGTACTCTTTATTATAAATGGCCTTACAGCATAACGTTAACGTGGACTTTGCTTTATATTATAAGAGTATCTTTGGAATTTTTTGCATTAAATAGTCTTACCATAACAATAATTGACCTTCTCCTCGCATTTAACACCGGGATATTAATCTCAGCAAGTATAGTTACCTTGAGAGAAGCTAAGAAATTTCTCTATTAGCAAGAGTAAAGTTTATTTACTTAACTTTACTTAAGTTAAGTTATGAGTCAGATCCCTCCAAAAGGTTTTTCATTTTCACAAAAATTGGTAAAGGAAATAAAAATGAATGATGGATGGAAATATTCGTTATTAGAAATAAAGGTCAAAGAGCCTCATTATTTACATATCATGGATAATGGCGAGTTCTCAACTGGAGTTACTGTTGATGACAAAGGTAATGTAATAAGAATATACGCTACTAGGATAAAAGTTCTGAATGAGACAGACGATACTAAAGAAGAGGAAATTGAACAAACCGTAGTAGAATTAAAAAGTAAGAAAATTATTCATACTAGGTCAAAGGTTAGCTTAAATAAAAAAGAACAAGGATTTGTTGGAATAAAATCAATGGAGATAGTAAACCAGGAGGAATATGAGCTTTGAAGAGCGATAAAATCCTGGAATATTGCAGAACTCCCAAGTCTTTTACCGAATTGAAGGAGCTAACGGGCTTAAGCGATGCAGGACTTTACAAGGCACTAAATAAATTCCTTGAAGAAGGATTGATAAGAAAAACAGAAGAAGGAAAGTACGTTACCACCGACAAAGGAGAAAAAGCCTATAATACTCAATTAAAGAGCTTAATGGAAGAAGGCATTTGGATAGAATACTATGGTATAGGCGAAGATAAAATCAGAGAGATTCTAAAGATCTTAAAAAGCGTTAAAGGTGAGTTTTACCTTAAAGCTTCCAAGTCAGCAGATGAGAGCTTATTAGAGCAGCTTATAATTCTCCAAGAGTTGAATAGGAACGAGTAAACTAAATATAGTAAATATGGCATTATCAGAAGACGTGAAGGAGAGGCTAGTAAAACTGGTGGAGAATTACAAGCTAAGACTGGGAAGAGAGTTACACTAAATGTCAATCTGCATTATAGTTTTCCTTTATCCATTCGCTAACATAATCCTTTTGTAATAAGATGAGATCTCAAAAATATAGATTATCAAAATCGATTTTGTAATTAAACTATCATATAATATTTAACGTTAAGAACCTTGTACTGGTACTGTAGATATTTATATTAAAATAATGAACATGAATAAACTCTTAGATGCTCAAGTTATTTAATGTAGTTGAAATTTTACACTTTCTTTCTAAAAGAACATGCTCTACAGTAGTAAATCCTTATATAGGAACTACTAAGGAAGGTTAGTGTTTCTAATAAGCTCTTAGTTAAGTAAAAATACACACTCCTAGGATGGCAAATTTTCAGCTAAATCAACAAGAACTATTAGAGGCTAAAGTAGTGCTTCTTAAAAATGGACATAAGGCATCGACTTATATGCACTTTTAGACATTAATTCCTTTTTCCAACTACTAATATTCCTAGTACGGCTTCATTATTCTTTAGGTCAAGCGCTCTATTAAAAATGTAATCGTTAAAACCACCTACGGCACATATTCCCAATTTAAGGGCTGTAGCTACTAAATAAAAGTTCTCCATAACTATTCCTATATCAATAAATACAAACCTTGCACCTCTATTACCATATTTTGCTAAAGTTTTCCAATATCTTGCCGTTAAGATGATAAGTAAAGGAATTACATTAATATCTGGAATAGAACTAACAATATCAGACTTAAGAATTTCTAGCTCAATTTCAGTGTTAAGTTTCTCTAGAGAATGGGACAAGGGATTGTAATGATATATACCAACTTCCAAATCGGAAATGAAAGGTACTAAATAAACTTCAGTTTCCGCCAGACCTCCGGCTGATGGAAACATTCTATATATTACCTCGCCCTCTTTTTTCCTGACACCTACCGAATAATAGAGCAAATCAGAAATAACATTAATATCGACCTTTTCTTCTGTAAACCTCCTCACTGAAGATCTAGTAGTAATTACCTTATGAAAACTTTCTACTATCTCTCTAGGCTTAGGTAAGGGTATAATTTTAACATTATTGTATTCTTTCGGATAATTATCTGGGATTACTGTAAAAGTAAAATTTTGAGTCTTCAGATAGAACTCCTCAAATATATTCATTATAATTGCCTCAAGGAAATGGTACTGGCTCATCAGTGAATAATTCAACTTCCTCCTTAAGTCCCATTATCTTCCTAATATTATAATACCTCTCATGGCCTAGGAACGGCAAATATGGAATATGTGCAGGTGTTAAATCTGGAATTATTACCCTAATTAGCTTTCCTTTACCCACGTATTTCTCTATATTGAAATCCTTATAAATTATATCGTAGCCATGATTTAGTAATTCTTCGACAAGATCCTTGTATGTCAACGACTCTTCTCTTTCTAATTCCTCATAACTAACGGTATTTAAATTATTTAAATAATCCATTAAAAATTCCTTTTTCACATATGTATAGTAGAGTGGAACTAATCCGAAATCAACTAAAAGATCTTTATTGAGCTTTTTAGCAAGCTTAATTTCCTCATCACTTACCTTACTGAAAGATGAAATAGATTGATAAACTTCATAAATTGCTCTTCTTAATGCATCTTCAACAGTTATATCTGCAGCAGCACCGCCAACATAAAATCCGTTAACAAATCCTAGACAACCTATTACGAAAAGCCCCTTAAATTCATTAATAAACCTTAGGCAAACAACGTCCTTGTTTTCCAATACTTTAAATTTCCTTTTCAATTTTTCTGGAATTCGTATTTTTAATGGGCTTATACGTGAAATCCACGAGATATTTATTGCATCTCTCTCTAGGTACTCTAACAAACCGTGTAAGAAGGCTTTTTCGAAGTCTTCATGATAAGAAAGACCGCCAGTAGTTGCATAAGCTATTAAATCCTCGCCTGGTCTGATTAGATCTGTTAGATAAACGATTTGTGAGGGTACGTAAATTGTCTTATTATCCTTATAGGAAATTGCTTTAGTAAACGTTACAAATGCGTCATCGGAATAGTCCTTAAAAAAGAAGAACTTTCTAAGCTGCTCCTTTGAAAAGAACTTGTATCTGGTAGAAAGAACGTTAAATTGTTCTTTCAATTCTCCTACCCTTCCAAAAATTGATGTATTATCATCGAAAAAGATCGAGTAGCCGTAAAACCTTTCCAAAAACTCTCCAATAGCACCCATAAGGCTTTCCTCCTCGGTCTCTCCTTTACCTCCAGCAGGTACAACGTTTTCTAAGTATCTTAGAAGTGGTGTAAATTCAATAGGTAATTTTATGTTATACCTAGCCTTAACATATTGAGTTGATATATGGGATTCAAGCAAATCGTAATTTACGTAATTTATTAGTTTGGTGATTACCACATTATCATATTTTTCTATAGTGTAACCTAAGATAGGTCCTAAAAATTCGTTGATCAAATCTTGCATTTAGGACACCCTGGGATCTTTAACGGTGTATTTACTATTAATTCTCCATCCATCATATCTACATATATTAGCTTCCCATCATAGCGGTTACCGTTTAAGAGCATTTTAGCGAGTCCTAATAATAAAAATTCCGTGAACTCACTTAGGGTAGGAGATTTCTCTCTTACAATTTCACCATCAACTTTCACATCTAGGATTAGCCTAGAGTTCTTTAACCATAGGTATATCTCGTAAATACAAGGATTGTTCTTCGTCATGACATATATAAAAAATCTGTAAGGATCCATGACATATGCTATAAGGACTTTTTCAAACTTTGATAAGTCGATAGTGAGAAGAAAGTCTATATTACTTGAGATTATTAATGCAGTCTCGCCTTTAGGCAGTTCTTTATCCGATTCAAAGAAGTTAATCGCTTCCTGATTTAAAAGTCTTATACCATTAACTACTGCATTAATCTTCTTCTCCTTTTCTGGAATCAACATTCTAATTTCCTTTAATTCCTTCACGTCTAATGATAATAGATTGTTAAACTCATCCTCACTCAACTCTATTAAACCAGAAGCCTCTGCATACGCAATGTACTTATTGCCATTTCTATATATAGAGAAAAAAGGTGATACCTTCAGACTAGCTTGCATTTCATATCACCTTATTTTCTAGCAAACCAGCAACCAATCCAACAGCCAATCCAGCTAAAAACCACTTTATTATCTTTAGTTATCTTTATTACCTTCTTATAGGTATAGTCAATCTGCATGCAGTATTTTTGATTTTTGAATATAAAAACACATAGTAGAGTTAAATCTTTTTAACTACATTTAGTGTTGATAATACTGGTTTCTTAATACAAAAACGTGAAGAGTCTTTTTACATACTTCCTCAAACAACTAACATTAAGTGAACCTGCAGCTTATAACATGCTCTTAGGCTTTATTATCGCCCTAATTATTTGGAGAATAATTAAGCCCAACATTGCCTTAAATGTTTCCGAAATTTTAATACTCAGTATCTTGTCAGTTGGAGTAAGCTTTATATTACTTTACAACTCCTCTGCTTTACCCTTTCTAATGAGATTCGGAAACTTAAGAATAGGAATATACTTAGCATTACTTTACCTTTCGGGAGAGATAGCCGCATTATTATACACTACATTACTTATTATTTTATACTATCTCTTCTCTAATAGTATTGCTATTATTGACATGATTCCTTTTATTCTTACAGCACTTCTAGTCTTCCTATTTCTAGAATCCATTTCTATGTTTTTATCGCTTCTATTAACTAATGGGAGATTAGATTGTTATATAATCGTTATAATTTATCCAATAGTCGTTGTGCCAGCATTCATTATCTCCTTCTTAAAGAGTTCGTTTAACCCTCTTTGGATATTCGGAATGTTAATCGAAAAAACTACAATATCATCTAGCGTAATTATTCTCTCAGTAACTATATCGATTTTAGTATACTTAAACTTACGGATTATAAATAATTTGGTAAAAATTAGGGAAGTTATTCCTTAACTAATTTTTTATTCCACAAGAGCACCAACATCCATACCAACAAGCAAACATTATTGGATTAGTTCTGACTAAATCTATTGATTTCTTATTAGTACTAGTACTCTCATTTATTATAGCCTCCGTTATACACTTAAATTCAAACCGAAAATAAACCCTTTGCTAAGGTTATAAAGTTTTAACTTAATCCACTATTTTTATTATCTCTCACAAAATTTTACTCATGGAATTAGAAAAATCTATGATAAAGAGATTCGCCTTCTCTCCAACAGCAATATCTTACCTACTCGCAATGTTGATGCTAGACTCTGTAGAACTCTATTTTGCCCTAGATAGCGTTAAAAGTATAGGTTTGGGAATAATATGGTACAGTGTTGCAATAATACTACTATTAGCTAGCCTCTCAACGGGCTTCAGTATAACTCTAGTCTATCATTCTTCAGCATTAGCTTACTACTTGAGGTTCAGTAAACTTAAAATGTATAATTACGTTATGAGCTTGTTCTTGGGAGCAATAGTCTCCACCATTATATACTCTTTAGTCTTCACAATTTTTGTTGCACCGCTAGTAACTAAAGTCACACTAAATCAGATCTACCAGGTTATCAAATTGAGTAACATTGCACAATTCATAATCTCAGTATTGATTTCTAGTTTTTTCATACTTTCTCTAACGTTTACAATAACATTAACACTACTGATCAAGGTAGGTGCTAATGCGTCAAAATACGCTAACTACATTTTCTTCGGGCTACTGGTAATTTCAGAACTCTCTCCTTCAGCACCATCTCCACTGAATCCATTCTACGAGGCTGAAAATATTATCTCATACTCCCTAATCCACTACAGTATAAGCGTTTACACTATTGAAGTAGCTTTACTAGCCCTTCTGTTACTATTCTTAGGTAATTTAGCTCTAAGGAAGATTAGGGCACTGAGATTAGAGGAGGTTGTATGGTAATGTTAGAGATAAAACACTTGTCAGTCTCATTTGATGACTTTACTGTTCTAAAAGACATTAACCTAGAGTTGGACAAGGAAGTGTATATAATTTTGGGTCCCAACGGTTCAGGTAAGACTACTTTATTAAGAGCTATTTCGGGCATAATTCCATATAAGGGTTCAATAAAGATAAACGGTATGGAGGTTAGGAGCGCAAAGAGCTTGCTAGAGTACTCTACTAACCTTCAAGAGGTATATACTATAGGAAACTCAGTATTAGAAACAGCGAAAATAATCTCAGAAATAAAGGAAGGAGATTTGAAAGAATTCTTCAAAATCCTGGACTACTTAAACCTGGATAGGAGAGTAATCCATAAGCCGATTTATAAATTATCAACCGGACAAAAAGCTTTAGTATCCTTAGCCTTAGCTCTCTTCACAAGACCACAAATAGTGACTATCGACGAACCCATAGAAAACGTTGACATTAATAGGTTGGATAAGGTAATATCTTTACTACGCGAAAGGGTTAATGAGGGTATAATTGTAACTCACCAGAAGGAACTAATTAAGCGTTTGGAGAAGAATGTAAGAGTTTACAATATGGTCAACGGTGAACTGGTTGAAGATAATAAAATGCAATAGGAAGGCTAGAGGAGGAGAAGTGTATATAGCATGTTGGGCTGGATGCTGGTTCAGCTGTTGGACTACACGTCAAGTTAAAAAATCTTAACTGTGTCCTAAGTTTAAAATCGTCGTAAAGTAAAATTAAGTAATGGCGAGAAGGCTTATGAATAGGGAAATAGATATTCAAAAATCCCTAGAGATAAGTCAGACGTTATATTATAGAGTTATGTTGAACATATCAGAAACTGTATTAGACTTTATAGGGGTTGGAAGCATAATCACTTTTTTACTAGTAAGCCTTCTCCAGAACCCTCTTACCTTAAACATTAGTCTAATAGTCTTTTCCACGACGTATGTTGTTATATCTTTGAAAATGAGTAGATATATATACCCTTTTGTTAAGACCTTTGCTAGCAAACCTTCGCTAATAGCTAAAAATTTTCCCTTTCTTATTAAGTTAACCTACATACTTTCGCTTATATTGCTTAATGTTATATTTCTACTATCATTTTACGTTCACTCCTTATCTATCTTACCGGCTTTTCTAATTGGGGGGTACATATCTTTTATTGGAAGTCAGTTAATTAGTGTTATAAGGTTTCTAAAAGAGAGAACTATAGAATACTTCCTAGTCCTCTCCTACATAATTTCTGGAATATCAATAGCAATTTCACCCTTCAGTACTATTACTATCTTAATTCCATCACTTTTAGCACTTTTATACAGATTAGTGAGGAGAGCTTAAATGGAGCTAGAGAAATTAATAAAACTACTGAAGGATAATAAGGCATTGAACGTTAGCGTTAGGTTAGGAATCTTATTAGGACTTTATTATACAAGGTATGCATGGTTTAAGGAATTGTTAGAAGCAACTAGGTTAAATAAAGCTGAACTCTATCAGCATTTAAAAGTCTTACATAGGGAGGGGTATATAGATATAAAATACGTTCCTACTGTTAAGGGTAAGAGGGTAAAAGTTTTAATAACTAAAAAAGGCGAAGAAGTTGTAAAACAATACCTCGAATTATTGGGAGGATAATACGCTTACATACATTGGTCATAGTCAAATTTCGTTATAAACTAAATTTATAGAGCAGTTTACATTATATCTTTCGTCTTGTAAAATTATCTCATTTCCTAATATTTAGATATAAGTAATTAAGTAAATTTCAGCAGTAGATAAGTTAATAAAGGTAACCTTGTAGAGACTAAAGCAATATAAGTTATAGTCGTTAATTTAGGTCTATCTTTCACTTTTAGTCTTAATGAATTATCTTTTAATCTTAAAAAGTGTTAAAGGCGAGTTCTATCTCAAAGCTTCCAAATCATTGGACTTAGATCAGCTTATAATTCTCCAAGAGAGGCGAGTAAACTAAACTAGAGGTAAATGGTAGTAGATCAGAAGACGTGAAGGAGAGGCTGAGAATTACAAGAATGCTGGGAAGAGAGTTACACCTTAGATAATCATGAAGGGATTTGTAATTCGTGAAGGTTGATGAGGTAGTTTATGCAAGAAATAATTTTCTAGATATTTTATTTCTCTTAAATTTATAAACGTATATATATACTATATAGTTTATGTAGAGTAAGTTTATAAATTAAATTTCTTGATTAATTAATAGTGACATGAGTAAGAGAGGTAAAATTATCATAATCTCCTTAGCGTTAATTGCAATCGTATTGACAACTGTTGTACTAGCAAATTACGACACTCTTTACATACTCTACATTAAGTTCACAGATCCTAACGATATCAACATAGTCTTCTTCGCATATACTGGTAATAAACTAACGTTATTACAAAACGTTTCTGTAACTATATTTGCATTTTATCCTACAGCAAACGGTACTGTAATAAAGAAGATAGAGACGGCAATTAATGTAGGTTACGTTAGAATACCTTTAAATAACTTGACAGAAATAGCTGAGCATTGGATAAAACACTATGGTTATAAGATATGTCCATCATTGCTTGGATTTGCATCATATACCGTAAACAAGGCGGATGAGACGATAGTTTATGTACAACCCTTTACAGTAACAATCTCACCATATAATATAACACATGGGATAGGAAAAACAGTGGTGAAACTCTTCATTAATCCAAAGAAATTTATAGTAAAAAAGAAATTTACGCCAAATGAAACAGGTTTAACTAATACAACAGTCCCCAGTAAAGAAGGACGCCCATCTTTAATTATCTGTTTAAATAAGGTTTGGTTCTATCCGTCGAATAAAAGCCTTGGACCAATACCGCTATCAATAGCTTATATAACAGATACTAACTACAACGATTATATAGGGGAAATATTACTCAAGGAAGGCTATTCAGAAGCGTCTGGAATACAGTTCAAGTTTGGAGTCACTATATTAGGGTATCCAGTTACCGTTACAGGCTTCTCAATAACTACGTCTGCCAACAATTTAGTACTATGCAAAGCTGGATATTTCGGCGAGGAAGGGCATTCTAATTTCGTTGAAATTTATACCATTGGCCAGATAGCTATTGCAAGCTACTGCGTATATTACTATTACTGTCCGTCACTGCCTCCAGTATTTTTAGGTTATTGTAACGAGACGTTTTTAACTGGGTTAGAGGTAGTTGGTCGCGGTTCAAGTTATTTACCAGCGTTATATAATACTACAGTTTCTAATCTTCCTCCCACTTGTTACTTCTCCAATAACCTAACATTCATAGGTAGCGTAACTCCTGGTAATATTCATTTACATATGTGTGTCTCAATTGCTACTTCTAATGGTTTTGCTACCTATTCAGTTCCTATAGGTTTGATTATTAAGCTTGCCACCATTTTAGGTTTAACGATACCTTCATGGATATCAAGCCTTTTACTGGTAATCTCGCCTTATATAGGTATTGTAACATTTACAAATTCTGTCACCTACTTTGCGTCATCAATCTCAATAGTTGATTTGTCCTCAAACACTTATTACATATACCTAATGAACGATAGCGTACCCTATTGTATTGGTGGAACGAAATACTACATCCCATATTACTACTATTATATAAACTACACATCTTAACGCAATACTCTTAAAGAGATTTTATTTTTTACGTGTTTCTTTTTGATTTCGTTTGCGGATAAGTGTTTACTCACCACAAGCTAAGAAATCCTTAAAACACTATTATCCTCTCCATTATCAGAATAAACCAAGACATTAAAAAGCAAAAATATTATGTCCTTTAGGATCTTCCTTAAAGTCCGTAACTTGCCCTTGTAAGGCACAGATTTTTGATTGCTTATCTATTGATAATTAATGTCGAAAAGATAATATATAAAGAGGTAAATTTCAAGGTTTAAATTTATTCTGGAATGTTAACAGGATGCACGTCTTCTTCTCTCTAGAGTATTCGAAATGACGAGTTAAATCTGGTAATAGACGAGAATAAATGGATTATACTCCATTTTCCTCTATTTAAGCAATTATACTCCTTTAAGTCTAGATTAACGAGATGATATTCAATTAATCTTCGCCTCTTCTTTATTTATACTTCATCCATTGGAAGAAAAGCTTATGAGCATTTTCACGATAAAGAGGTAAAGCATAATGTTGAACGTCAAGTTTACTCGTTTTCTTTTCTTCCCCTCATTTTGTCGAGTTAACCGGAAGTTAACTAAACCCTGTATTATGAAGTCTATACAAAGAGAACGGGAAAAGTCTAAAATTCAGAAGAAATTGAGGTTTCTCCTATCTCCTCACGAATTGAAAGTAATACGAGCCTAAAGTATTCCACGGTAGAAACTCTTCTTGAATATAGCCTCAGAGGATCAAAGCTTGTTAGGAATAAAAATAGTAGGAAGAATAAAATCAACGACTTTATCGTTTGTGACAATGAGTAGCAGAGAGTGAAACTTAATGATAAGCGTTAGATTAGTAGTAGTAAGCGTTTCGGTGATAAAGGTGTTAGATAAAGAGGAATATGAAAGGTGGATCATCTCAGCCAAGCAAACGTTAGAAAGCGCTAGATCAGACCTTAATTCGGGATTTTATAATTGGGCTTGCTTTAAGTTACAGCAAGCAGCAGAGTTTGCAGTTTACGGTATAGGATAACCTAGAGCAGGTCATTCAATTTCGTATTTACTTTCCTTGTTAGAGGCTCCACAAGAGATAGTAAATAAAGCAAAGTACCTCGATAAGCTTTACAGAGATTGAGGTTAAGGGGATGGATAGCCCAAGATTTTAATGACGCTCCTCCCCAGCTCAAGTATGAGCAACCAGCATGAAATTCCCTCACTCTTCCAATGCTCTGAGCCGCCCGAATCGATGAACCCCTTGGGAGGGAACCCTTCCAGGAGGAAGTCAGATCCCAACAAGATACCCAGACGTATGGCCATCAGGATATCCGGGGTTCTATTATACGAAAAGTGAGGCTGAAGAGGCAATTAAATATGCAGAAGATATTATAAAATTCATAGAAGAAGAAAGGAGAATAAAGGAAAGAGGAAGAGTAATAACCGAAGCTAGAAGCTTTGCAAATTCTCTCAAAGGTCACTTCTCGCGTTTTTAATTGGTTCTTACGCTAGGGGCGACTTTAACGTTTGGAGCGACGTCGATATTTTAATAATTGGTGATTTCAAGGAGGAAAATCCTCTAAAAAGGTTAGAAAAAATAGACTTTCCTCCAGGTTTTGAGGTAATTCCTTTAACTGAGGAGGAATTTAAGAAGGCTTTAGAAAAGAACAACCCAATTATATGGGACGCCAAAAAATAGGCTTAGTTTTAAGGGATGATTTGAGATGTTCAGAAAGAGAGAATGATGGGTAAGATTAAAGGTACTATTAAAGTAAGTATTACCCCGTTTATCATTGCCCCTAATCCGTATTCATAACCTAAAACGTCCACGTAAAATCCCAAAGTAGTGTCCATAGAAGTAGCTCCTCCAACTGCAACTGCCCCCAAAGGAGTAGATCTAATTTTAAGGAAAATAGGCAAAAGAGAGAAAGTGAATTGTTCTCTTAAGAAGTTAACTAGGAACGCTGTTACGCCATAGAAGGGTCCATAATACTTTGCAACTATAGGTCCAGTATAAGAATACCATCCTGAACCCAAAGAGATTGCTAAAGCTAAATTGAAAGGTTTTATGGAGAGAAATAAAAATAGTATTACTGACGAAATTATTCCCCCAAGTATGGCTATAACTACAGAAAATATGGCAAACCTACTTATTCTCGTCATTAATTCCTTCTTTAACTCTTTACCAATGCTTATGCCTATTACGACTGCAAGGACGTATAATTCCCAATCTATTATTTCGCCAAATATGTTATTACTTATCTCGAGGGAGTGAAACCTCATTATAAGCCCAACAGAAAAGCCTATTATTAATGGCAACAAATATTTAAGTTGAGTTTTTACGTCAACTCTCTTTATCTTTCCCTCCTCTGTCCTTTCATTTATAAATGACCCTAGGAAGTAAGTAATTGTGACTATTACCAAAGAAGATATGAGGGAAACTAAAATTATACTTCCAACGTATTCTGCAGAAATTTGATTACCTCCCCAGAAGGAAATTGTGAAAATTAGGATTAGTACTATTCCATCTGAGAAAATCTGAGGAATATTAATTTTGCGTCCAAGGAGAAGAGAAACTACGTAAAGTAAGATAAAAGTAAGAGTGAAGAGCATGCAAAAACTACCTCAATTACCTTTTAAAAAGTTTATCTAGTACGGTTGATATTGTGCATTTACTGGAATTAAAATTGTTCTTCCGGAATTATCTTGTACAATGAGGCTTACAATATAGTTAGAGTAGGGAATTAAGCCTTGTACGTTGCCAAAGTTAACTGTAATTGAGTTATTACCTATGCTCAATTTATTCGGAGTAATGAAAGTGCTAGTTATTGCTGTCCCTTCAATTCTTGCGCTTATTATAGTTCCTTCAACATTAGAATATACATTTAGATAAGCATATCCATTGCCTTTTATTACTCCCAGCATTTGACTAAAGGTTTGGACAAAAGGAATTCCTTTAGAGAGAATATTATTTATAGAAGTGTAAATCAGGATAAAGGCTATAAAATCAAGAAGTCCCCCTATGCTAATCAATAAATCTATTATTCCACCTATTATTATTAATATGCCTGCAGTTTCAATTGTGGAATTATTAAGTCCTTTACCTAAATTGTAAAATCCTAAGCCTAGCATAATTCCGCCTATGAGTTCTAAGATTGCCGCTATCACCATGAAAAATATACCTACTACTAATATTACTGTGACAACTCCAACTATGAGAATTCCTAAGGAAATAAGAATTAATGTTGCACCAGTACTTCCTATACTTACATCAAGTCCAGTATTCTTAAGTAAATTAAATCCAGACCTAAGTTTTATTATGCCTATAATGCTCAGGATTGCTCCTATGATTACCACAATAACTGCTGCAAGTATTCCTATTAGCGAGGAACTAAGTTGCAAATTGCTAATAGTTGTCGTAGGCGATGATATAATATAGGCGAAAAGGAACAGAAGAAGGATTATTGCACCAATAAATGATATTATATTTGCTAAGATCTCGTATAAAGACCCTTCTTTAATCTCTTTTAAACCGTCGGCGTAAGGATTAATCATACTAATTCTAGTTTTTGCTTCAGCTATATTAATATATTTTGCAAATAATTACTCTAGTTTCTATTGTTTTCTATTATCTTAAACTAGAATTAGATTGAAAGTAAGTTTAGTACTACTTCCTTATAAAGTATCTAGTTTTTAAAAGTATTTTAACTATAAAGCTAGTATTCTAACTGTGGATTACGGAGCCCTAGGGATTTCCTTACTTCTATCTTTAGTTCTTGCGTTCATTTTAACAAAGCTTAAACTCTCTCCCATTATAGCTTACCTCATTGGAGGAATTATCGCTTCAACTTATTTGGGTGTAAATTTCAATTCTCCAGATTTCTCTCTTATCACCTCATTGGCGTTGAACCTCTTAGCATTTGAAATAGGTACAGGCTTTGATTTAACTAAAGCGAGAGAATTATTTACTAGAGCTATTTTCGTTGCTCTAGCAGAGCTAACGCTTATTCTTACTATTTCTTATTATACTGGGATTTATATCCTCCATTTAGGTTCAGTAGGCTCAATATTCCTAGTCCTAGCGTCAATAGATAGTAGTACCTCAATTATTTATAAGCTTACAGAAGGCAAAACGATAAGAGATAAGGATTTACTAATAGCAGTAGCCTCAATAGAAGATATCGAAGTATTCTTAATTTATTCTGTAATTGTTGCATTAGGTGGTAATTTCTCCTTTATAAAAATAACTACTGTAATTATTGAAGTCGTATTAGCGTCAATGATACTTTACGTAGTTGCCAGGTTTCTCTTCCAGAGAGTTTTATTTTCCCCAAGTAAAGTAGAAGACGAAAGCATAATTATTCTCTTACCCATAGCACTAGTTTTTATCTTCTCTTATATTTCGTCTATCACCGGAGTTCCAACAACTCTAACAATGATATTAGCAGGAATAGCTTTTTCCTCCGTTAGCGGTAGCGAAAAGGTGATAAAAACCATTGCACCAGTAAGAGAATTCGCATTAATTTTCTTCTTTCTAGCAGTGGGAGGACTCTTGAAAATTAATGAAGATTTGATAGGATTCTTAGCTATCTCTCTCCTTATAATCAGTATAAAGTATTTCTCCTTCAGCACAGCCTATTGGTTAACCGGAACTAACTTTGTTCAATCTTATACAAACGGAATTTACATGATTCCATTGAGCGAATTCGGAATTATAGTTACACTCGACGCATTAGAGGAAGGTGTTAACGTTTATACTATCTATCTTATTTCCATTACAGTAGTTATAGCCTCTAGCATAATTGCTGCAGTGCTGGCACAGAGAGTCCAAAAAATATCAACATTTATTAGTGAAATATATTCTAGATTAAGAATTTTACCTCAGTTAGATTCAGCCATAATTTGGCTTAACAGAACAGTTATAGGGCAAATAACTCCATTTAGCAAATCTGAAATAAGTAGGGTTTCTCTTAGATTAATAGTTATTATGCTTCTGCCTTTTGTAATATTTCCTCTCTTTCATAGGTTTTCTAGTTTTATTCCTTCAAACTTAGGCTTTCTATTCTATATGATCTTTATAGTAGAGTCCGTCATTGCTTCGTTATTTCTTTATAATTTTTCATTATCATCTATGAGGATATATTATATCATAGTGGGCGAAATATTAATAAGAATACAGAAAGTTAAAAGCAGGTCTTTTAAGGAATTTTGGAGGGGAATTTTAGATTTTGCAGGAATTGGAAGCGTATTTTTCCTTATTTTATCCTCATTATTTTATCTATTTTTAGAAATGTCGCCACTACTAGCTTACGATCCGCCAATTATAAGCCTTCCAATACAACTCGTCTCGTTAGTTATTATTATCATCTATATTAGCAGGAGAGATTTTAAGAAAATATCAAAATTTTCAATATATTCTAGGAGAAAGCCCAGTTATAAAAAAGTTATTAAGATGACAAGTATTGCAATACAAAAGTACAAAAAAGAGAGTGATAATAATAAAGAAAAAGAGAAAATATTAGGCATAATCAATATAAGAGTAAAGTAATTGGCTGAAAAATTGAACTTTTTATCAAAATATCATGGTAATAATTCCCTAGTCTGTTTCCCTGGAACTTTTAGAAAAAAATATAGCCCAAAATTTAGAGTTTCCTATTATCGTAGTAGATTTACTGGTATATCAATCAGTAAACTCTATAGGAGAACGTAAAGTTAAATTTACATTTAACTACAAGTGAAGTTTAACAGTGTTAATTTCACTTTGTAATTAATTGAATGTTACTGTCTCTATATTTTATAGTGATGTATTTAGATTATAAAAACCTTTTAAAAATATATAGTTAAAGTTTAAATATACTGCTAGAAAATTGAGCATATGGAGTACATAAGACTCGAAGGAATTATAGGGCTAATCATTGTAGTAGGAATATTATTGGCAATAGTCGCTATAGGTCCTCATTTTTCTTCAACTATACAAACTGGACCCAGTAAGTTCAAAGTAATAAGTGCAGAGCTATTATGCGTATGCAAGAATTATATTATTAAGGCTACGATAGAGGCTTCCGGTATTCCTGAAGGTAGTCACGATAACTTATATGAGGTCATACTTAATGGCACAACATATTATGCCTTTTATAAAGAAAGCAACGATGGTCAGGTTGTTTGGTACCATAACGGAACTCATACTTACGAAATATATTTATCAACTTCGAATACTACCTATTCTCCGCCAGCAAACCTGCAAAAAGGCGCCTACAAGGCTACTTTTATTTCTCAACAAGGTAAATGTACTATTACTATAAGCTTTGGAGTTGCACCTAAACCGCAGTTGAAAATTATTCAAGCTGAAATACTTAATGTTAGTGGACTTTACGTTTTAAAGACCGAAGTTAACGCGAGTATACCGGTTGGATACATCTACTTTTATGAGGCAATACTAAACGGTACTACTTATTACATATTTTATCATCCTAAGGGCTATACATTATGTCCAGTTTATTATATCCATAAGTCTGGAGTTTATAACGTTTCTCTATACATTTATCCAAAGAACTTCACCGCGCCAACCAACGTAACTCCTATTGAAATAAAGCCTGGAATTTATAAAGTAATATTTGTAACTAGCGTAGGCAATTTCAGTGTAATAGCAAAAACTGTAACCACAACTTCTACTCCTCAATTCTCTGTAGAAAATACTGCAAAAGAGAGTGTAGTAAATGGATTAACTCAACTTAACTTCACTATAACTGCCACTACTCCTCTAGGAGGTCATATTTGCGTTTATGAGATTTGCATTAACGGTCATAATTATACTGTTTACTATGAGCCTAAAGTCTCTACTTCAGCAATAGGAGTATACGTTGAACAAGGTACAAAAACTTACTGCTTTTACATAAATGGAACAGTATCTGCAGGGACTTACGCGATAAAGTTCTATTACTGTTATGAAGGAGTTTACTACGTGTATTCTGAGGAAATAACTATAATAAGTTAAAAACCACTTTTTATTCTCCTAGATATATTTTTAATTGTATAAAAGTCACAATAATTGATATTATAAACGCAGACAAAACTTGGTCAACAGTATGGGCTTTAATTTTAACTCTTGCAATACCTATAATTATTGAAAACAAGTAAAAGAAAATGAACTTTATTCCTAGAATCATTGTTAATGCCGTAGAAATTGCCGTGATTGTGGCTACGTGAATGCTTATTTTATACTTGAGCGAGATGGATAATATTACTAATGTATTGACAATGTAAGCTATGCTGAGGTAAAAGAAGATAGGTGAGGAATTGAAATAATATAGGAATGCACTACCTAGTATATAACCTACTAGCACTATAATAATTACTTTTGCCCTTTCTTCTCTTCTGCTTACAAACAAATCGGAAATCTTTCCTAGTTTCCACATAACTAGTGTTATCAAGAAAGGTAGAATTGAAAAGAAGAAAATTATATCTGCAAAAGCTAGTAAACTTCTACATCTTGCCAGAAATATAATAAGGAAGCCTAGGAATGATGAAATAGACGGATGAAATATGATGGAAATTAATCTTTCCATCATATTAGTCCGCTGGTTAATATAATAAAACCTACTGTGTAAAGTAAGCCTACCGCCACATTCTTCATTATCCTTTTAGGGAATTTTACTGAGACTATTCTGAAAGTGATTAAACTCCATATAAATCCTAGAATACCACCTATTAAAGCCCAAGTATAATCTCCAGTCATTATCCAAGAACTTACAGTAAATATATCAACTTCTATTCCTTCAGCAGTTATTCCTAGACTTGCAGTTAAAAAGGCTCCTCTAGCTTCTGGATAATCTCTGAAAAAGAACAGCGTAGCCATTCCTATTAATAGAAAACCTAAGGACATCCTTATTATGTACTCACTAGTATCCGTAATTAACACTGGGAGAAAAATGTAAGTTAAGTAAATTAGAGAGAGGACTAGGAGCACTCCAGTTAAGGTTCCTAAATTCCCCATTTTTCTATTATTTGAAGACGCAATATAGGAAAAAAGAGACATTTCAAAGCCTTCAAAACTGCAAGGTATGAAAGAAGCTAAAAAGGCAACCTCGTCCATTTTTACCTCCTTAATGCGTTCTTATACCTCTTTAACGCTAATACTGAGGATATTAGAAAGCCTATAAGAGAGGAGTAAACGAAATAGTCGGTGACGAAACTGTACATACTGTTTGTGGAATAAACGTAACCGGAAATTCCAAGACCCACTAGCAGGGAAAGCAAAGCGTAGAGCGTAAGATTTCTCTTCTTAAACGATGCGAAGAGTAATGTAAAGCCTATTAAATCCAATGGTAGGAGGATTTGAATTGCTGGTTCTGGATAAACTGACGCATAGCTAGGCAAAGGATGAACTACAGCAATGTAACCGTAATGCACAGGATATTGTAAAGGTATAGGATAAGTCCAGTTATTTGGGCAAAGTATTATTGGAGGTCTAGCTCTCGAGAAATTGAATGCACATAATAATCCTTGAACGTCACTATTTTCTACGCATTTTGTTAACCAAGGTAAATGCCAATTATAATCAATAAATCCTAACAAGGTATACCCACTTAGCGTGTAATTATCTATCCATGCCTCTTTTGCATATGGCGAAATAATCAAAAGAGGAATTCTTTGACCAAGTCCATAATAATTTATTGCGGGAGGAACTACCTGGTCAAAATATCCTCCGCCTTCATCAAATGTTATGAAAATGACGGTAGAGTTCCACTCTGGGCTTCTCATTACCTCATTGATTATCTGAGAAATTTTTACAGCTCCGGCAGTTACATTATAAGGAGGATGCATGTCGTATTCATCGTCGTATCCGTTGATTAGCATAACCCAACTAACTGCAGGTAATGAATTATTTTGCAAATATTCTTGAAATGCGTTAAGTCCGTGGAAGTGATTCATGTAATTTTGTATTCCTATAAATGCTCCCATTGGCCAAGGAATACAACCAGAATAATCGTAAACGAAATAGCCCCAGCTTATGTTATTTTCACAGAGTTGATACATTATTGTTTCGTTAAATGGAATAACATTACAAGCGTCGTCACTATAAAAGCTTGGAGGAAATCCAGTCATGTAGGCAACTCTGTTAGGCTCTGTTAAACCAAGGACTGGAGAATAATAGTTATCAGCAAGAACGTATTCCTCAGCGTAATCCCACAATATTCCAACTTGCTGGTAAGAGAAATAAGCCATCGACTGTGGCCCAGAATAATAAACGAAGCCGTCGTAAGTGCCAAACCAGTAGTCTCCATGATATAAGCACCACCCTTCTCCTGGGTCTACTGTGTCCCAAGCGTTGGCATAATACGGATGACTACTACCTAAGAATGGTAACCATGGAACATTTGGAACGGAAATCCAGCAGAGTTCTCCGTTCTTACTACTTTCTAATTGTGTATAATTCTTATAAAGACCACAGGGCCACATTACTGAAAGAGTTATGTTATTAACTATTGGTGGCCAGCCAAAAGGATAAGTTCCAAACATATTATCAAAGGAGTGATTTTCCTCGATTATTATGATAACGTGTTTAATCGGAGTTAGAGTTGTTGAAGCATGAAAAGTGGGTAAAAGAAAGAAGATTGTTAAGAAAAAGGTTATGATGAGGGTTCTTTTCATTTTAGTATCCCACGTAGGGAATGCTCCTTCCGAAGCCGTAAATGTTTGCTAGAACTGCTAGGATTATAAGCCCTATCATGACTGCAAACATTGCGTAGTCGTATTTAGTAAAAGGCAAGTTTACTAACATTGTTCTACTTTCATAAGCCCTAAAACCTCTAGTATCTACTGAAATTGCAAGGTTCTTTGCTCCTCTAAGTAAGTAAACCATTGAGGGTATAATTGCCATTAATCCTGCGTAAAAGAAATAGAGAGGATATAACACTCTGGGTTTTCCGTATCCTAATCCTCTAATGAACTGCATTTTTACTGAAGTATCTAGGATTTCAAAAATTCTTGGTACAGTTTTTACGCCAACTAATATAGAGAAAGTTATAGCAAGGGGAACTTTCACTTTAGAGAACATTCTAAAGATGTCAGATGTCGTAGTAGTTAGTATAAGGAGTAATGAAGAGACTAAAACTGAAGTTATTCTGAACGATATTTGCGCTCCGTAAATTAGTGCTTGTAAAGTTAATTGAGGCTCATAGCCCATTATATTTACGAAATACGAAGGCCATACCCAGACTACAGTATAGCTTGATGTAGGGCAAGGGAATACCATTTGCAGTACTGAATTAGGCGTATAGGGTGCAATGCTCCACGTTGAGCCTATTATTGTAATAAAGACTAGGAGAGTAATGTAAGCAAACTTCTTTTTGCCGTCATTTAATGTCAAGTATAGGAACATTGTCACGAGAGTTAAGATAGCACCAATCCACCATATAGTTACCGCTGCTACTGACATTACTACTATTCCAAAAAATACCTTAGTTAATGGATTAAGCTTGTAAAGGAAAGTTTTCCCGCTTTCGTACCTTGTTATTTCCATTAATCCTTTTAATCCTAGTACCGTTAGGAGTAAACCTATAGGTAAAGCTACTCCGTAGAAGAATAGGAATAGACTAATAATATTCTGAGTAAAAGGATCTTCATAAAGAGAACTCCAGGGTACCAAGCTTGGTCACCACGTATTCAGTTGGAGGATAAATTCCTAGATCTTCCCTTAGAAAAGCCTCCTCTGGAGTTCCATTAAATACAATTTTACCTTCTTTCATTACCAACACTCTATCACAGAACTTATCAACAAACCTTGAATCGTGAGTTACTATGAGGAATGTGTAACCTTTTTCTCTTAAATTCTGGACTTCTCTTCCTAAGATCTCTCTGTGGTACCAATCTTGTCCACTAGTAGGTTCATCCATCAATAATATCTTAGCTCCAGAGGCAAGGATTGATGCCATTGCGACTCTCCTCCTTTGCCCCATTGATAATAAAAGAGGGTCATCGTGCCTTACTCTTTGTAAGGAAAACATTTGCAGGATATTGTTCAACTTCTCTTCAGAGAAGGTTTTCCTATTCTTCATCGCAAATGCTACTTCATCCTCAACTTTCCTCTTTACAAACATTATATCAAAGTTTTGAGGCAAATAGCCTATGTAACTTCCTCTTTCTGCAAGTCCCTTTTTACTTAAGTCCTTTCCTTCTACAACAAGTTTAACCTCAGCCTTTAATTTTCTATCTAGCATCCCCATTATTGCCTTAAGTAAAGTAGATTTTCCTGCACCGTTATTTCCCATTAATGCTACTATCTCTCCTTGTTTTATTGAAATTTCGGTATCTACAAGTGTCTTACCTTGTTTAGTCCAAACTTTAACTTTGGCATAAAGTACTTCTTTCTCACCTTTTCTCCTGGGAGGAGGAACGTATTTATATCCCTTCAGTAATTCTTTACTAAGGCTTTTTGCTCCTACTTTCTTTAAATAAAGATAATAATCTGGAATTTCCACTCCAGCAGAGGCTAATAAATCAGAACTTTCAATTAATTCCTCCTTTGGCACATCTAGAACTATTCTCCCCTTGTCTATTAGGACTACCCTATCAACGTAAGGTAGAACTCTCTCAAGCTTATGTTCAACTATTATTAAACTCCTCCTTTCTTGCCTAAAGTTTTTTATTAAAGAGAAGATCTCTGCAGTACCTTTTGGATCTATATTAGAGGTAGGCTCATCAAGTATTAATGCCCTAGGTCTCATTGCTAATATTGATGCTAAGGCTACTCTCTGCATTTCTCCCCCAGAAAGAGTGTTAGTGTCTCGATGTAACAAGTGAGAAATTCCAGTAAGCTTTGACGCTTCATATACTCTTTCTATTATTTCCTCTTTAGGTAGCATGAAATTTTCCGGACCAAAGGCTATCTCGTCTATTACGGTATAATTAAAAATTTGAGTTTCAGGGTCTTGAAGGAGTGTTCCTACAAGCTTAGCAGTCTCATAAATGGGCTGTTTTCTAGGATCTTTACCGTAAACTGAAATTTCTCCAGTTTCTTGAGCATTTATCATATTTGGAATAACTCCGTTTATAGCATTTACTAGCGTCGATTTTCCTGAGCCAGATTTCCCAACAATTAGTACCGACTCTCCATCTTCTATTTCAAATTCATCTATTACTAGAGAAGGCTTACCTCTACCTAGGTAAGTAACTTGAAAATCTTTAATTTCAACGAACTTCACGATCCCACCGCTCTAGCTACTATTATTGCTATAATAGCTCCAATTATCCCAGCTAATGCATCTCCTGGCATATAAGCGTAAATATGATAGTAGATGTAGCCCCAATTAACTATTTTAGCCTCAATAAATGGTCTGAAGAAGCCGTCGTAAAAAACTGGATCTGGAAAAGCCCAAAGTATTCCAATTATTGCGCCTTCTATTGCTCCAACTATAAAAGTTAATTTAGTAATTAAAGTAGACCTAGTTGGAGTATCTTTCTCCTCTTCCTCAGCTGACTGCATTGTGTCCTTTGAGATATTCTGTGTAGGCGGTTTTGTTGTAGCAAAGTTTGGCAATCCGAATATTCTTCCACCGGTTGCAGCTATCATTAAATCTACAAATAGCCCGTAGGTAAATGTTTCGTAAATAAAGTACATTGGTTCTCCTCCAAAACCGTAGTGAAATATGTCGCTCAAAACGTCAAAAATAAACAACGTGAGCATTCCTACTCCAACTTTTCTTACTAGTGCAGCAACAATGAATACTATTATAATCCTTCCCCAGAATCCAACACTTACGAAAGGATTTGACGGAATAAATCTGTCTAAAAAACCTGCAATATAGAATTCCCAAGCTACAGCAAATGCTGAGCCTATTCCTATGTATATTAAATCTAAGGTGTTAAATGCTTTTAACCCTCCGCTCCTTTTACCTAAAAGAAACGCAATGGCTAACGCGACTAGGAAATATAATAGAACGAGTTCCCAAGGTATTTCTCCTGGCTCATTTACTGCTCCTGCTATACCATTAAATCCCATAATTCCTCATGTCTACTTTGAATAATGATTAAAAAGGATTTCTTTTATAGTTAGGGTAAAAAATATAGATCTATATAGTTCCAAAAATACATCTTTTTAATGTAATACCACTACAGCGTACGATTATCTGAAAACTTTTAAAGCTGGTACTAAAGTTCACTTTAATAATCTTATAGCCCTATATATTCCAAGTTTTTCTGCCAATTCTGCTACTCTTCCTTTAACAAATTTACCTAGTAAATCTCCAAAATAATCGTTACCTATTCTAACTATAATCGCATATTGACGGTATGAGAACTTTCTTTCAAATCCTATTGCATTAAGCATTGCAGTTCTTCCAGCCTGTACTGCAACTTGTGCAGACATGGGTATGAATTCCTTAGTTGTAGAACAATCACCTGCACCGTAAACATCTTCTTGATCTACAGATTGTAAATATTCATTAACAACCATCCTATCATTTATAGTAGTTAGCCCTACCTCTTTAAGAATCGAAGGTCCTTTGAACCCTATTGAAGATACTATTAAATCTCCTCTTATTTTTTGATCTTCCGCATAGACAGTGTTTTCTTCTATCCTCTCAACCTTAGTGTTCAACAGCACATTAACTCCCATCTCTCTTAATTTCTTTTCAGCGTAGGCAGAAGATTCTTGAGACATGAAATTTAATAGCCTACTTTGTCCCTCAATTAGGTAAACTTCCTTTCCCATTTCTCTTGCTAAGGATGCCAATTCTACTCCTAAGTTTCCTCCTCCTATTATAACTACAGTTTTAGCTCTTAGCAATCCTTCCCTAATTCTTAAAGCGTCCTCTATGTTTTCGAACTTTACTGCACCTTCAATAAGTTTCTGCGAATAACCTAAGGATATAATTAATTTATCATACGCTATTTCTCCTGCAGTAGTTATTACTACTTTTTTTCTAAAATCAATTGACTTAACAGTAGCTTTGAGAACTTTAGGATATGGAATTTTTGCAATGCTAGGATCGCCAGTTTTTACCACATCAATGAGCTTGTGAGTTAGTATGAAGTAATCTTTATTATCTATCATTATAGAATCGTGAGTTTTTAATGCAGATAATCCTGCAAATCCTCCACCTAAAATAACAATCCTCATATGTTTATATTACATTTGAAGTTTTTAAGTTGATATTCTCAAATATATATCTCTCGTTAAAGTTTGAAAAACTAGAAAGGAATAAATACCTTCATCCTATTTTACTTTATGCAAGAATTTACGGCTAATTTGCATTCTAGAGCAAAAAATTCCTAGAGGCTGCGGTTTATAACATGAAAGGAGGATATTATGACATCTCGGCAATATTAGGGCAGTGTATTTAGTTCTAGTTGCTAAGCTTCCTGGAGTAGAAATTCCATGGTATCTTGATTTTGCTGGATTATTTAGGCTTTTGAAAAAGAAGCTGAAAATAGATGTCGAGAGTGAATTTTCGGAATTACTTGACGCAATTAGAATTCATGACTGTTATTCTACTCCTATTGAGATTAACGAAGTTGAAATTAAAGAGTTAAATGAGAAAGTTAAAGATCTCTTCGTAAAACTTAATGTAACTTAAGGAACTTTATGGCGTTTATATTATTAATTTCCTTATCCATTAAATAGCAAGTTATTCTACCTTCCTTTGTAGTGTCAATAACTGGTGCAACAAGAAATACCTCAACATTATATTTATCAGCAACGTTTAATGTATCTAAAATTACTGATGGCGTAGTTGGTGTAAATATTATCGCATAACCTTCGTACTTCTTCATTTTTAGTAAATTAATTTCTGGTTCTTTTTCATCTATTTTCCTTCCGCCGTAGATCTCCACTACAGACTTTACTAAGTCTCTTCCTGCTATTATGACCGTCTTTTCCTTAGTGGTTTCTAGTTCGTCTTTTATTTCCTTTACTTGTACTCTAGGTATTTTAGTTGGCATAGTGTAAGGATTTTTAACAATGAAATAATCCTTAGAATAAAGTAGTGATGTGGCAAAAGCATAAGCAGGACTATCAACGTAAGTATAAATTTGATCAAAATCCTTAATGATGGAGAAATCAAAGGCTCTATACTCTTCTCCAGACTTTATAATAACCTTTTTATCAAATTTTAGGGCAGGAAAATCTTTACCATAAGTTATCAAAACTTTCATAATTAATCATCTTTTTTAAATCCTTAAAAATTTTAGAAGAATTCCGTTAGGTCGTAAATTTCCTTAATGGTTTGATTTATTGTATCTATAACGAAAAGTTCGTTAACTCCTATCCCCTCATTAAGGATTAAGTTACCATATTTTTCACCTTTTATTGAATGTATAAACGAAGAGAATAGGATTTCTCCTTCTTGTAAAGGTCTCTCCAAGTGGATGTTAGTTATTGGGTTTCTTATATGCTCTTCTTCCTTAAATACAACTGAAGGCAAAGGATTCTCGGAGAAAGCAACTCCTACAAGTTCTCCCTTATGAATCATTCTTGTTTCTTTAAGAGCAAATTCCACGCTTTTAACCTTATTAGGGAAGAACCTTTTCTTCCTCTGAGTGTAAAGATATTGCTGAGAATTTTTCGGCATGGAAAGCGAAGTGTAAGCTCTCATTGTTGCTATGCTTCTGTTTACGTTTCTTATTACTCCGAATACGTTTTTATCATACGTTTTTATTTCTTTTTGTATTGTCCATTTTATTGCATTTTCTAGGAATTTTACTATTTCTTCTTCCTTGTAAAGGGCTGATGTTATTATTTTATCTACCACGTTTATCTTATACTCTTGAAAGGTTGTTAGTATCATGTTTAGTTTGTCTACTGCTTTTTCTTTTAGTATGTCTTCTTTGTTTATTACCACGAATGTTGGTAGTTTAAAAGCTGAGATCATTTTTGCGTGGTTTTCTGCATCTTTTTGTGTTGTTTTGTCGTCTGCGAAGTATATTACCGCGTCTGAGATTCTTAGTCCGTTTATCTGTTTGTCAAATAGGTCAAACTGCCCTCCTATGTCTTGTAGGGAGAAAGTGACGTAGCCTTTTGCGAAGCCGTCTTTGTATGGTGAGTCTATTATTACTCTTTCGTATTTTTCTCCTGTGAATTTTAGGTAAGATATTGTTCTGAATGGTAGGAATTTTCCTTGGTAGTATGCCATTATTTTTTGTGCCGTATAAATTGTTCTTTCTTCTATTTTTTCTTGTGGTGAAACATAGAGGAGGAATTGGTAGTAATCTTCTGGTTTTCCGTTTATTTCTGCGTCGAATTTTGCGTTTTTTACTGCTTCTTCTTGGTGTTCTAGGAAGTAATTGTTCTTTAGTAGGAATTTTGCGAATGAGGTTGTTTTACCAGTGTCTCCGTTGCCAAGTAATGAAATTAAATACATAACGAATACTCCAATGTTTGCCTTTTATTACTTACTATCTTTTTAACGCGATTACAGAATACATTTATATTATTATATTCCATTCATTTTTTTATGAAGAAGATTATCATCAACATTGAGGGAAGCGTCAACTCTGGTAAATCAACTCTCTTAGGATATTTACTTTGGAAATATTCAACCAACAAGGACTACATAGCTCAAAAGACCAGATTATTCCAAATATATAATAAACAGTATAAAGTCCCAGTGCAAGAATATTTGGCAAACCTTATACAAATAACCAGCGACGAAACAATTAGACAAATGACTTCCAAATCTCACGCAGTTAATATAACAATAGGAGACCTCCAATTAATAGCAATAGATATAGGAGGTCATAATAGGTACACTTATCAGGCTCACCTTTCAACAGTTGAGAGCGATACAACGCTTTTCGCAATTCCGGTTGATGAAATAAAGGAGAAGGCTTATCTTAAGAATACGATGCTTACTCACTTAATTACTACTTACCTAGTTAGAAAAGCCTTTGGCAGAACGCCAGAATTCCATGTCATAATAACTAAGATAGACATGGAAAAGGATTATGATAAATACGTTAGTCAAGTTAAGAGCGACCTTGATAGGATAGGCAAAATCCTAGGAATGACTGACGCAAGGTTTTACTACTACACTTCTTCCATAATAGTTAAAGGAATAAATGATATTCAAGCTGAAGGTCAATACGAGGAACTATTAAAGAACCTTGAAAGCACTGTTCAAACTAGAATAAACTCATCAAAGACAGTCTTTCACGCCAGAGACGTAATGAACCCTACTGAGAATATTAAAGTATTAGCCGGTAGAGTAATGTCGGGAAAGATACAGAAGAACGACGTGTTAAATACTCCTTACGGTGAGCAAAAAGTAATACAGATTGAGGAATTCGGACAAAAGATTTACGCTGCAGACCCAACGTCTTATATCGCAATAAGGTTTGAAAGGGATAACTTTCCCTTAAACTTCAAGGGTGGAGAAGTTTTAGGCAATTTTGAATACTTTAGCAATGGCGAAATAACTCTCCTAGACCTTAGGGATACCATGAAGAGAATACAGGAGGAGTTTGAATTAAAGGATGAGCAGTATTATAATCCTCCATCTAAAATACAGAAAGGAACTAAGTTTTACACTACAATTAACGGTTATAGGACTGCACTAAAGGTTGAAGACGTAATTTCCGAGGAAAGCAAGAAATTAAGACTGAAGGTAAAAATAGAGGATAGAGTTGATAAGATATCTGTCTTCGGAGAAATAAGGAACACTGGAATAACTTATGAGGAGAATAACAAAATCTGGGGAGCATTCATTTTATGAGAGAAGAGGCGAAAAGCAGTTTCAACAAGCCTTAGAAGATCTTGACACTTTTTCTACAGGCCACAGCTCAAAAATCTGCAGAAAAAGCGTTAGAAGCTTTACTCATTAATTTTGGTAAGACAAATAAGAACTCATGATTTAGACGAAATTTTGGATGAAATTCAAAGAGAATCTGGGATAAGAGGAGACGAAATTAGACAAGATGTTAACAATTCACTATTGCGAGGTATTCGGACTAACTTCTCCGAAATCTAGAAATTTGAATACTCTCTTGATTTGTCAGTTTTTATCATATAGATCTGTATTATTTTTAAATTAATTAGCCAGCTCCAGCTGATGATATGGATATTTTAAGTTCCCTTGTTCTTAAGACTGACTTCCTCCTGGAAGTGTTCCCTCCCAAGGTGTTCATAGTTCCCACCATCGATTCGAGTGGCTCAGAGCATTGGAAGAGTGAGGGACTTTCATTCACCTAGTCCCTTATTGCTGTTTGCTCATACTTGAGCTGTGGAGGAGCGTCATTAACGTCTTGGGCCATCCATCCCCTTTCCGCCCCCTTAACCCCCATCTCTGTAAGGTCCAATAAACATGGTGATAATAATTATGCGCTAAAGAAAAGATCGATATTACGTTTACAAGTTAGAGAATGTGATGTGAAAGAGCATTATGTCGATCCTTTAGCTGACGTAGTTTAAACTTATGAGAAAGTGTAGGATACCCCCTACTGGAGGTATCCCGCAAATGTAAGCCCCCGGCAGGACTCGAACCTGCGACAACCGGCTCTGCAGGCCGGTGGTCTACCTTGCTGGCCTACGGGGGCATTTCCAAGTAATTAATAAATGATGTTATCCTTAAAAAATTTTCAGCGGTTCTTAGCTCAGTATCTCTTACACAACCTAAAGAAGCAAGTTAAGTAACCTATCAATAGTGACGTTGAGATTAAAGCTACTTCGAATGCCCCTAACATTATATGGCTAAACAAGTTGTTATTTGTCAAAAGGAAAGTTATTCCGGAGCTTCCTGCTAGTACTATAGATGAAAAGCTTACCATTGACGCTATTTTAGGAAATTCTAGACCAGTACTAAAAGAAAGTTTTAGCAGTACTATCGCTAACAAAAATGAAATTAGTGCTAATGAAATGTGAAGATAAAGTAAACTTTCAGCTAGAATTCCAAAATTGATAAACGACTTTGCAAAACCTAGACTAAAAGTTGATATGAGGGCAATTAAATCAACGAAAGAGTACTTGAAAAGAGTATTTATGGTATTCATAATTAAAAGTAGATTTCTAAAAATATAAATCTTACAAGTTATTGAATATGTATACTTCTACATAGAAATTTTCGGTCTGAACTTTTCTTTTTCTTTTTATAAGTTAGTATACCTCTTTTTAATAAAAAGATTAATGTCGTTACACTGGTCAAGTTACTCATATATAACTTTGTTACCCATCCCTTCCTATGGCTCTCATAACCGCAAAACCGGGAGACCTGGGAGAAAAGGCAATAATCGTAGGTAATCTCCAAAGAATGAGAACTGTAAGTAGCTTACTAGAAGATTCAAAGTTAGTAAGCGAGTTTGCAGGATACTATACTTACGTAGGCAAATACAAGGGAGAAAAAGTAAGCGTAGTATTTCACGGCATAGGAATACCGTCATTAACACTAGTAACCCACGACCTCTACAATTTAGGAGTTAAGGAAATTATAAGATTTGGTTCTGCTACAGGGTTAAAAGACGTAAAGCCAGGAGAAGTAGTAGTTCCAATAGGTTACTCTTATAACTTAGGAGGAACTTTCTACCAGTACTTAAATGGAGAGTTTACAGCTTATGCACTAACTCCCGATTACGAACTACTAAACAAGGTAGTAAATAACTTAAAAGCAAAGCAGCTAAAGGTAAGAGTAGGCAACGTATTTACAAGTGATGCGCTATTTACTCATAGTAAGGAATTTCTCGACAAGTTATCATCAAGGAACCACATAGCTGTTGAACTAGAAGGTGCAGGACTTTACTTCCTATCCAACCTCCTAGGGTTTAAAGCAGTATCGGTTCATCTGATTTACAGAAACGCCAATGGAGAGAGCATGCCAGCAGAGGATATAAATAAGACAGAGAAAATTATAGCGGAAGCGTTATTAGAAAGTCTATAATTTTTTAACCATGATTCCCATCTGGCTTCTTATAATTATAGGAATAGCAGTTGGCGCTCTAACTGGAATTACCGGTTCTAGCGGAGTTTTAATAGTAGTCCCAGCTTTGTCCTACTTGGGCTTATCCTTTCAAGACGCTATAGGAAGCAGCTTATTAGTCGACGTTATAACTACACTTTCTGTAATTTTTGTATATTTTATGCACGGGAATGTTGATCTTAAAATTTCACTTATTTTAGGCTTAGGAGCAGTAATAGGCGCACAAGTAGGTTCAGCAATAGCTTTCGCTGTGCCGGATAGAGCTCTAGAATCAGTATTTGTAGTATTTACAGCTTACATGGCTTATGTTTCCTTCAAAAGGTCTAGAAATCCTAAGTTAAATATAAAAAGGCTAAATTTAAGGACGGCCTCTTACGTTATAGCTCCAATGTTAGCTTTCTTAATTGGCATAGTTACTGGCACTTTAGGAGCTAGTGGCGGAATAATGTTCATTGCTGTAATGATGTTGCTCTTTTCTATAGACGTTAAGAGGATGATAGGTACGGCTACTTTGGCTATGTTATTTTCAGCAATAAGTGGTGCAGCAGCTTACGCAATTTCTGGTAGATCTGATATAATAGCCTCAGTAATAATAGGCTTAACTGCGCTAGTTTCTGGATATTATTTTGCTAAATTGGCGAACAAAATGAGACCTTCTTATATTTACATATTCCTTGGTAGTGTATTCGTAGTAACTTCAATAAGCGAACTATTTAAAGTGATTTAGATTTTTTATCCCTTTTATGCTCTATATTCTACTATTCATAAGATATTCTAAATTTCTGGAATAATATATAGTATTCTAGTAATGCATTAAGATATAGACGAATTTTTAAATCATTTAAACTTTTTATAGATTATGGCAAAGGCTAGAGACCTAGGAACAGAATCGGATCAAAAATTAAGTAAGTCATTAAGTAGAATGGAATTATTTTACATTGGCTTAGGAGGAATAATAGGTTCAGGTTGGTTATTTGCCACATTATATGCTGCGGAGGATGCAGGAGGAGCTTCAATACTGTCTTGGATAATAGGAGGTGTTCTAATTTCATTTATTGCTTTAGCCTATGCCGAAATAAGTTCTGCAATACCCAAGAGCGGAGGAATAGCTAGATATCCTCATTATACTCATGGAGGTTTAGTAGGATTTATCATGACTTGGGCATACTTAATATCAACTTCAATATCTGCAGCGGCAGAAGCTACAGCGTCTGTAACCTACCTATCATCGCTAGTTCCGTCTCTTGCTTGTAAGGGAGTTTTAACACCTCTAGGAATAGGAATAGACTACGTGTTCCTAGTAGCTTTCTTCTTCATAAACTACTTTGGAGTAAAGTTCCTTGGTAGAGTATCTCACGGAGTTGGGTGGTGGAAGTTATTGATTCCTTCCGCAACTATCGTTATCCTTTTAGTCTTCTATTTTCATCCAACAAACTTCACTGTAGACTTCATACCTTCCTCATCTTATACCTGCCACGGTTATGGAGGATTTTCTGCAGTTCTATTCGCAATACCGAATGCTGGAATACTATTCTCTTACCTAGGCTTTAGGCAACCAATTGATTACTCTGGAGAAGCCAAGAATCCTAAAAAGAACTTGCCTTTTGCTGTTATAGGTTCTCTTCTGGTAGGTATAATAATTTACGTACTTTTGCAGGTAGCTTTCATAGGAGGTTTAAATTGGTCTACTATAGGAGTAACTCCCGGAGATTGGAAGGCTTTAGCTTCAACTTCTCTCTCAAATGGTCCTTTCTTCTGCCTATTTAGAGAATCAAAGGTATTCGGCTTAGTATTCCTAATATTCTATATTTGGTCCATAATTCTATTATTGGACGCAGTTGTGTCTCCAAGCGGTACAGGATGGATATATATGGGAACTGCTTCAAGGACTATTTACGCATTTTCAGCTAACGGATATTTGCCGGAGATCTTTCTAAAGATAGGCAAAACTAAAGTGCCAACGCCCTCTTTAATCCTTACCTTAATAATAGGTTCAATATTCCTCTTACCTTTCCCAGCATGGGTTACATTAACCTCTATATTATCCTCTGCCTCAGTATTTACTTACATGATGGGCGGAATTGGAATGGAGACGTTGAGAAAACTAGCTCCAGATTTATGCAGACCTTACGTTGCTCCTGCAGGTAAAATATTAGCTCCATTAGCTACGCTTTCAGCAGGTCTTTTAGTTTACTGGTCAGGGTTCCACATTCTATTTTATGTAGTTACAGCAATCTTTGTTGGATTACCTTTGTTTTTCAGTTATTATGCTCACAAAATCTTAGAGGTTAAGAAAAAAGTCGCAATAAGTCTAGGTATTGCTGACGTTATCTTAATACCTCTTACTTCTTACTTTTACCTAGTTCAAAGCGACTATCTTGTGGAAAATAACCTTATAGCATTCATTATTTACATAATTTCAATGGCGATTATAGTTTCTAGCAATATTGTTGCAGTATATATGTCATCTCCTGCGGAAGGTAAGGAGGAAATTAGAGCAGGAATTTGGCTAATATCTTTCATCTTTGCAATGATATTGTTATCTTATCTAGGTGGCTTCGGACCTGCTAAGCTAATTCCCTTCCCAGAGGACACAATAGTCATAGGGATAGTTACATTAATTTTCCACTATCTGGCAGTAAAAAGCGGAATAAAAACAAAGGCTTTAGAAGAGTTGGAAAGAGGAGTTTCAGTTTCTTAAAATGTAGTAGATCTGAAGACATTTAGTTACGTTCTCATATAAATAATGGCAAGTTAAGTTAAGATAAGTAAAGAAAGTATAAGTATAACCTTTTTTCAAGCTGTTGCAGAAAACTATAGGAAACTCTATACTTACAGTAAAATTGTGCGTCCCAGCAGGAAGAGAGCGGTCTATGTAAATTTCTCCTAAATTCTCTGCAACGAACCTGGATAAGTTGTCGTTTGCCAATTGAATATACCTTATGAAATTGACGGTGGAGTTTACTGGAGTCGAGACTAAAAAAGTGACGTTAGCAGTACCGTTAAAATAGGTAAGATGAATTACTTTAACGTAACTTACTATGTGAATTGGAGATACGCAGTAAAATGTTATGTAGACCTTATTTTGTGAAATATTTCCGCAAATTAAACCTTTTATTCCGATAGTAGAGTAGTATGCATAGGAAGGCAAAAGAGGAGCAGATACGTTAATTATCTCTTCTTTGACCAAGGTTGATGGCCCAACTAAGATAGTTTGATTTGTTTGTACTATATTTATTTTACCTCCGTTTATTGTTATGGGATAAGGAGTTGTATTATTTAGAAGCAACGAAATTATTATCTTTCCATTGCACAAGTAAACTGAAACAACTCTTGCAGAAGGCGGAGTTAACTTTTCGTGAGAAATCCTTATTACGTGTGCAGAATATATTATTAGTACTAAAGACGAGAGAATAAGTAAAAAAGTAAGTATAAAAAATATTTTTTCTTGATCCATTTTATCACGGCAATGGAGGTAAAGGTATAGGACCTACGCTATTAAGTGGGGGGAAGGCATATTGCACTAGCACTAATTACGTTATATCCTAAGTAAACTGTTATTGTCCCTAGGTCTGTTCCACTACTGGGTAATGGATTATTTGGCTCAACTAGTAGTGAAACGCAATATGAATCTCCGTTAGTTAATGAAATAGCTGTAGTACATTTATATGGAGCTCCGTTGCTAATTATCTTGAATTCTCCTATTGTTTTTCCAGTACTAGCACATTGTATTATTAGCCATGCGCATTTAATATATGTTCCAGTAGTTGTACTAATGTTGGTAACAAATAAGTAACCTGGTTTACATGCCTTTATAGTGAGGAAATGATGGAAGTAACTATAAGTTGAGTTTGTTATATAGATCGTTGAAGAGAAACAATAACCGAAATTGCCCCCAGCGTTACCTACAGTAGTAGTTATATATCCTGTTTCGTCTCCATTAGGTCCTACCTTAAGTTCTATTGGCATTGTAGTTGTATAAACTGTTATTGATCCATGATAGTAGTAAATAACGTCTGCCGCAACCACTGGGATTAATGCGCTTAAAAATATAAGAGTTAATAATACTTTCTTGTTTATTCTCGTCATTCTGGTCATTCTTTACATGCTTTTTTGTCTATATAAAATTTTCTAGTAATAGAGACAGTAACTTTTAAGTACTCTCGATTTTTAAGTTTGTCTTTGAAACCCTAAAAATATAAACATTTGTTTATGTTTTCTCGTAGTTTTACGATAGGCGTATCGTTCTTACTTTCTCTATTTTTATCAATTTTTATTAGTTAACTTAATCTTTATAAGTATTCTTCCTTTTCTATCCTAGTTTCGTTTATTTCAATATTTTGTAAAATAATTTTTATAACTTCTAGTAATGAAATTTCTTTCAATTCACCATTATCTATCTTGTAAGCTTTATTTCCTTGAATGAAGATAACAGAGGTATTAAACCTTCTAGGGAAGAAAGCCTCTTTTATTTTCCTATTATCCTTTAATATCTTTAAGTGTGGGGCCGATATAACCCCCTCTTCAATGCTATATGGAACATTTAATTCCGTGAAAAGTCTAACTATTCCTCTTTCTATTTCATTATATCTTAAATCATGAAGAACTTTTTCTAGTAATGTTAATTTACTTATTGGAATCCATCTAGCCCTTGTAACAGAGTTCAACGAGCTTATTGCTGCGGAAGCTATTAAAATAAAGAATGGTAAATTGAAAGAAAATACTTTAGGGAAGTATATTAGGAATGCTCCATTATATGTAGGAAGTACAGAATAGTCGTAATAAAATAGGTATCTCTCATCGTAAATATACGACGAAATGAACATAGAAATTGAAAGTAAGATGAGGATTGTTGACAAGTAAAGAGAGTACCTATTTTTCCTCCATGCAAGTGGTACTATTGCAGATAATAATGCATAAATAACTCCTGCAATAGGTAAGGGCAAGAATACTGTTGAGGAGTAATCGTAAAATCTTATGTTAAATCCAAAAAGTTCTAACTCCTGAGAATAAATAGAACTATTCACCTCAAAGACGGGATAGAAGAGGAGTGATATTATGAAAGCTGAGACGACAGCAGTATAAACAACAACTTCTATTCTCACGTGATAACATTTTCTTAAAGAAAAAATAAAATTTGCTAGATAATGAACTTGATTACACTATTTTCTTGAGGATAATAAACATAGAGGAAATTTCCGTCATAAATTAGGAATTCTCCTTCACTGCCAGGCATGAACTTTATTTTATTTCCGCTTCCCTTTACAGTAAGTAAATGTATCTGTGACTTTATCCTTTCTTTCTCTGACCAGCTTATTGCTTTCCTTACTTTCATTTGTATACCTATACTGGAGGGATTTTCAATGATCTTTTGGAAATCTACTTCTTCCATATGATAATTTACTTGGAAATTTTATATAAATTTTTATAGACGTAATACCTACAAAGTTCCTTAAACTAATAAGGGCATGCAGGATCTTCCTCTAATGGATCTCCGTAAACTGCATAAGCTCTTGCCCTACTGCCTCCGCATACGTTCACGTACTTACAACTTCCGCATTTGCCTTTTAATTTTCCTTCTTTTATAAGTTTCAGTATATGGGATTCTCTATATATTTTAACTATACTGTCTTTCCTTACATTACCTAAGGATAATGGAAGGAACCCACTTGGGTAAATCTCACCGTCATAGGAGATAAAAATTACTCCTGAGCCATCTCTTGTGGGCACTATTGACTTATCAACGTCTTCTTTAGGCGGTTTTCCTAGTAATTTCCTCAATTCTTCAATTAGTTCATTATTCTCAAAGCCCTCAGGGTACTCTAACTTAGCCCTCCTAAAGAAAGGTCCCTCTACTGTCCTTACTATTATGTTGTATTTACTTACCTCTAGCAAGAAGTTGATTACTTTCTTATAGTTCTCTTTAGGAATATCTAGTTCTACAGATCCCCTGCCTACTGGAATTAGGAAGAATATTTCCCAAACTTTAACTCCTAAGTCGTGAAGGATTTTTGCTATTTGCGGTAATTCAGGATAACTTCCTTTCCAGATTAGAGTATTTACTTGCACGGTCAATCCTTGTTTTAATCCTTCTTTTATCCCGTTAATTGCGTATTTATAACTAGTTAAACCTCTCAGCCAATCGTGAGTTTCTGGCTTAGCACCGTCAAGGCTTATTGACATGTAAGTAACTCCTACTTCTTTAATTTTCCTTATATTATCTTCATTTAATTTGTAAGAAGGTGCAGGAGCTATGGAGGTTATTAATCCTAATTGCTTAGCATAGTCCATTAGCTCAAATATATCGCTTCTACTTAGCGGGTCTCCTCCAGTGAATACTACAACTACTTTACCGAAAGTTGATATTTCCTCCAATAACTTTTTGCCTTCTGCAGTAGTTAATTCTCCTGGCAAAGGATTCTGTATAGCGTTTGCCCTGCAGTGCTTACAAGCTAAAGGGCAGGCTTTAGTTACCTCCCAGAATACTAAATGTGGAGCTCTCTCAAAGGACATAACGGATCATCTCCGTAAATGCTTCCATCCCAGTAGTAGGCTCTGCTTCTATCTCCCCCTTTACAATATTCCTTATATTCGCAAGTACCGCATTTCTCTCCTTTTAAATAATTCTCAGTACTGACGAAAATATCAGGAATATTTTTAAGAATTTCCTTTAACGGTTTCTCTTTAATGTTACCCAGCTTTACGAAGTCTATAAATTGGCAAGGGAATACGTCACCATTAGGATAAATTGAGATCATTTTCCTACCACAGCCTCCAGTAGATTTAACGAAGTCCAGCAATTTTTTATCATTTAAATATTTGGCAATATAAATCCCGTCAAAAGTACCTAATGTCGTTTCTATTTCAATTTTACCTCTCAATTCCTTGGCATAATGAATTATTTTATCAATGAAAATCTTATATTCCTCTGGAGTATACATCCAATCTTTCAGTTCTTTCCCTCTACCGCTTGCGGAAAGATGATAGAACGTTATCCTTGAGACTCCAAGCTTTACCGCTAGCTCGATATAATTATCTACGTCCAAAATATTTTCCTTAGTTAACGTGAACCTTAAACCTACATTTAGCCCAGCATTTAATGCGTTCTTTATTCCTTTTATTGCCATGTTGAACGCTCCTTGAACTCCCCTAAATTTGTCATGGAATTCTGGAGAGTAACTATCGAGGCTTATTCCCACGTACACAAAGCCTAAATCCTTCAATTTTCTCGCTACACTTTCGCTTATTAACGTTCCGTTAGTAGATAACGAGAGTTTTATTCCCTTATTAGTGGCGTAAGACGCAATTGTAAAGAAGTCCCTCCTCATCAGCGGTTCTCCACCGCTCATTATAATCATCGGTATCCCTATTTCTGCCATTTGATCTACGAGGTTTAACGCCTCTTCAGTGCTCAAGCCGTCTGGAGCGTTTGGAGAAGCATTAATATAGCAGTGGAGGCAACGTAAATTGCATTTATAAGTCAAATTCCAGGTTACTATTGGCCTAAAAACCTCACTGAATTTACTTGGAGAATCCCTGCCGTAACGCCCTTTAATCTTAAAGGAAACCGTCCCAGTATCTGTAACCATTACGCTTACTGGAATCATGAAGACTTCTTGGATTTTTAGCATTTAAATCTGACAAAGTAAGATTATTAATTTTTTCGTTATTACCGTTAATGAAGCACTTTGTGCAGTTAGCTAATACCAGATAAAGATATGAACTGCTTTGCGTAATTTTTCTTCATGGAAAAGAAGCCCTTCATAATAGGTATGATTCATCTTCCTCCTCTCCCTGGCTCTCCTAATAACAAAATGAGTCTTGACGAGATAGTTAATTACGCAATAACTGAGGCCCAAAAGTTGCAAGAAGCAGGAGTAGACGGTGTTATAGTTGAGAATTTGGGCGATTACCCATTTTTTAAAGACAATATTCCACCAATTACAATAGCTTCAATGAGTATCATAGTTAGAGAAGTTAGAAAGAACTTCTATTTCGACGCTGTGGGTGTCAACGTGTTAAGAAATGGTTGTATAGACGCTTTTTCCATTGCCCACGTCACTGGTTCTCAGTTTATAAGATGTAATGTACTAATAGGAGCTTACGTAACGGATCAAGGAATAATAGAAGGTAAGGCTGCAGAACTCCTGAGGTTAAAAAAGTTCTTAAATTCTAACGTAATGGTATTTGCAGATATTCACGTTAAACATGCATACCCTTTATATAATTTACCGATAGAGTTGGCAGCTCAGGATTTAGCTGAGAGAGGAGGAGCTGACGCAGTAATAGTTTCTGGTCCTAGGAGTTCAATTCCACCTTCTGCGGACACTGTTAAGAAAGTGAAAGCTTCGGTCAATTTACCCGTAATTGTAGGTAGCGGAATTTCTCTCGAGAACTTTAAGGAATTCTGTAAAATTGCTGATGGTTTAATAATAGGTGAAAAGGACTTTAAGGAAGGAGGAGCTATAGGCGGTCCTAGTAAGAAGGAGGCTTATGAATATTTAGTAAAAGAATGTAGGCAAAAGTAATTTTAATACATCACAACGTAAAAGCTAAGTAGTCAACTTAATGGCGTGATATGAGAACTACAATTGACTTTTTCACAAATAATAAGCTAAGAATTAGATAAATTCCTTACATTTCTAGTTTTCTAATGAGATGTATTGAGTTAGCAATTAACCATACCTATATGATATTCCACCTTCAGGAAACCTAAATTTAATAGCCCCGAATGGACATATTACTAATGCCCCACCACATTCTAAGCACCTTTCATAATGTACGGCAATTCTTCCGTCCGGCAAAGCTTCGTAAGTACCTGCCGGGCATGATACCGTACACGGCTTATCCTTACAATTAATACAGATGTCAGTATTAACTTCTATATGTGGCTTTTTATCCACATTATAAGTATTTAATCCTAGCCTCTTCAAAAGAGGAACTATTTTATTGCCTTCCATAAATCCCTCACCGTCTGGCTTAGCGGGATTCCTTTCTCCTTTAATCTATATATGAAGTCATTAATTAACGTATTCCTATTCTCCTCAACTGTAAACATATCAGATAATACATTGCATAGAATCTCTGGGTAAGTTGAAAGAGTTAAAGGAGAATTAATCAGCTCAAAACGATTATAAGCCAACTCAAGGTGCTTAAGCACGAAGCTATCCTTAAGCATTTCATAATAAACCTCGGTGTTTGAGAAATTCCTACTCTCTACGATCTTTTTTGCTGCAAGTCCCGCAATCATTCCAGAGCCTATTGCTAAATCCATTCCCCTTATTGTAAAGCCGTCATTAATTAGAAATCCTGCAGAGTCTCCTACTGCAATCAAATTTTTATCATATAATGGTGGCAAGTTCTTAAAACCGTAGTAAGGAATAGCGTGGGCTGAATATTCTAAAATCTCCCCTTCAATTCCTATCCTTTCCCTAAACGCTTCAACTAAATCTTTCGCAGGAAATTCAGATTTAGGAAGGGAATCGAAAGTTACTGCCATGCCTACAGACAACGTATCCTTATTAGTATAAACAAAGCCTCCGCCTTTAACACCTTTTATTGCCCCTACTATTGTCCTAACTTCTCCTTCATTTTCCGGCAAATTAACGTCTGTCTTTATTATCTCTTTCACTCCTAGCATCCACTTATCTGGAGTAAATTTTCTCAGTCCTAATAGTCTAAATACTATGGAGGTAACTCCGGAGGCATCAATTATAAGTGGTGCCTTAAGTGTGCCTCTATTTGTTTCTAAAGTTATCCCTTCGCCTTCCCTATAGGCATTTAAAACAAGAGTGGAGTAAGATATTAGTAAGCCTAAATTCTCTGCCTCAGAAGCTAACCACCTATCGAACTTTGACCTTAATACTGAAAAGCTGTTTTTCTTATCTTTTTCCTCAAAAGAGAATGTAATTTTCCTATTTTTATCACAAAATATTTCAAAAGTCTCCTTCGTTATAGGTCTTTCTAAAGGTGCTCTCTCTAGTGCATCTGGAATCAACATTTTTAATGCATGAATATACATTCTTCCTCCTGAAACGTTCTTTGCACCGCTATATTCTCCTCTTTCTAAGAGAATTACATTAAGCCCTTCCATTACTGCAGTTATCCCCGCAGATAAACCGGAGAGTCCTCCGCCAACTATAATTACGTCTGCATCAAAGCTCACTTATTTTTCACCTTTTCACTCATTATTTTACAAAATTCTATAGCGTCACCGACGATAGTGTAGTCTGCATTTTCAGCTATAGGCGCGTTCTTATCTTTATTCACTGCTACTATAATCTTAGCGTCCTTAATGCCAGCCAAATGTTGAGGTTGGCCGGAAATTCCTAGTGCAATGTATAATTTGGGCTTTACCTTATTTCCAGAAAGACCTATTTGCCTATCTTCTGGTAACCAGCCAAGTTCTGCAGTTACTGGTCTACTACCTCCTAATGCTGCACCTAAAGCGTTAGCTAGATCTTCTGCATATTTCACGTTTTCCTTTGAGCCTATTCCTCTTCCAACTGAAACTATTATCTCGGCAGTCGACAAGTTTACTCCTTGCTCTCCCTTGCTCTTCTCTTCCAGAATTTTTACTCTACCTTCTTTTACCTCCAACTTATTAATCTTGATTTTCTCTTTCTCCTTTACTTGTACTTCTTTTCTTCCTATTATAATAACTGCTGGGTAAGAAAATTCTATCTCCGCTATCCCCATACCGCTGTAAACTACTCTCTTAGCCTTATTTCCTTCAAGATCCATAACTTCTGGAATTATAGGTACTTTGAGCAAACCCGCTACGTAGCCTGCAATAGTTTTATCCCTCTTAGAATTCCCTACTAAAACTACGTCAGGTTTTAACGATGTAATGAAGTTGCTTATAAATTCCTCATCTATCTTATCAACTAAATATAATTCGTCGGCGTATTTTACTTCTCTTGTAGTTATACCTATAATATATTCTTTAGGAAAATAGCTAGCCCCAGCTTTTATTATTTCCGGATCCTCAGAATATATTACTACCTTCATAGTACACCCTCACCCCTTAAGTATGATAATAATTTATCAACTGCCTCCTCCATTTTACCTTCTATTATAATCTTTTTCCTCTGAATAACATAAGGAGAAATACTAACTATCTTAACTTTTGGAGTTTTATTAAAGGTCAAGCTCCTCACAGGTTTCTTTGCTGACTCTAAAATTTGTCTAACAGTTGGTATTCTAGGAGTGTTTATTTCGCCAACAACTGAAATTACGGCAGGCATGGGGGCTTCTACAATTTCAGTAAGCGTTGTTAAATTCCTCTCTACTTTAACCTTATCTCCTTCAATTGAAATCGATTTTGCGTAAGACACAATAGGGTAATTTAATATTGCCGCCAAATACGAAGGTAGAACGCCTCCGCTACTGTCAGTAGTGCTTTCTCCTGCTAATATTATATTAGGCTTTATTTGGTTAACTTCTTCTGCAATAGCCTCAGCTGTAGTCATGACGTCCATTTCTTTCATGTCAATAGAAATAACCTCGTCAAGGCCCATTGCTAAAGCTTCCCTTATAGTTTTCCTATCCGTAATCCCTGCCGTAATGCCGTAAGCTTTTCCTCCATGTTTCTCTTTTATTCTTATAGCCTCCTCTATGGCGTTCTTATCGTAAGTGCTTATTTTATTTGGAACGTTTAGGTCAAGCGAGTTTCCGCTTATCTTTATTAAAGTGTCATCAGGAACTATTTTAAATAATGCTATAATATTCATAAACTATAATTGTTAAAAATCGTTTAAACGTTTAACTTCCACTTCCATTACTTTATTTGATATTCTTTAAAATCGATACAAATGTCAAATAAAGCCTATACTTTCTCAACTTAATTAAAACAAGAATTATATTGGTAAATTATTTAAATCAACCTTCACTCTCTCTATTATGAGCGAGGAAACAGAGTTAATAATCCAGTCATCAAGTGAAGTAGCAAAACAACTCGATTCAACAAGTGAAGAACAAGGAATATTCCCTAGAAAGAACCTTGAATTATTAGCTCAACAAGGATTTATGGGAATTTTAATACCTAAACCTTACGGCATGGGTTTACCGGCAAGAGTTTTCGTTGAAGTTGTTAAGAATATTGCAAAGGTCTCACCGTCAACGGCTTGGATTTACGTAACTCACGTTGCAGCAACAATGGCCTTCAATACTTTCGCAAGTCAGACATTAAAGGATAAGTACATGAATGACCTAGTTAACGGCAAGCTGTTAATTGGCGCAGCAGGAACTGAATCAGTGGGCGGTGCAATAAACGCTGTGCTTAATACTACTGCAGAATTGAAAGGAGACAAATACGTAATTAATGGGAACAAGACTTTCATTACTGGAGTAGGAGAATTAGATCTTTTCATGATTATAACTAAAATTGTAGGTCAACAAAAGCCAGGAGTAATCCTAGTCGAGAAAGGACAAACAAAAGTAGGACAAAAGTTTGTTTCCTTAGGAATGAAAGGAGTATCCTGGGGAGAATTAATACTAGAGAATGCGGAAGTGAGTAAGGATAATTTCATAGTTGACGACGCAGTTAAGTTTCTAGGAGTTTTAGGAAGAGTAGGAATGTTAGGAGTTTCAGCAATATCCTTGGGATTAGCAGAAGGAGCTTTTGAGGAGGCCTTAAATCACGTTAAGAGCAGGAAATTAGGACAAAATACTCTAGGCTCTTTCGAAGGAGTACAAATTTACCTAGCTGAGATGTCTGCAAAGATAGAGGCAATGAGGCAATTACTTTACTACGCAGCAGATCAATTAAGTACGCAGAATCCATTACCAGCAGTACTTAAGGCAAGGATATTCATAACCGAGAATGCATTAGATGTAATAGATAAGGCTTTAAGAATAACCGGCGGTCACGGATTTAGTAATGCCTTAAAGATAGAGAAATATTATAGAGACGCAAGAGCACCAATGTTGCACTTCCAGACGTTAGAAATATCAAAGAAAGTACTGGGAGGAATTCTTGTAAGCTGAACTTTTATTTATTTTTCTTACCAGGGAAAAGGGAGTTAATGGAACGGAAAGGGGATTTATAACCTAAGAAAGTTTTTAGTGACTCCCCAGCTCGATGGAGGGGCATGAAAGTCCCCTCAAATGGTTCTCCAGGCTCGAATTGATGAGCCCTCTTGGGAGGTAACCCTTTCAGGAGGTTAGAAAAGAAGAGCAGTTCATTTATTATGCTAACAAAGAAATATTTCCTGAGTTCCCAATTAGATTAAATAAATTATTGGTAAAAATAAAGTGTATGGCTTTCTTAAGATGCTACATGTGCAAAAACGCTTGCGGAATAATTGCCACAGTTGAAGGAAAGGTAGTAAGAGTTGCTGCAAATAGGAATCACCCCCAGCCTGGTATTTGCGGCAGGGGTGCGGCTGGTCCTTATTTGCTTACTCACCCAGATAGACTTAAATCCCCTTTGATTAGGGAAGGAGATCAATTGGTTCCAACAAGTTGGGAAAAAGCTTTAGACGAAGTCACCAAAAGGCTTAAAGAACTTTTAGACGAAGGCCATCCAGAATACCTAGCTATAACTTACCACGATTACGGTAAGGAACTTTTAGAAAGGTTTGCAGCACTTTACGGAACGCCTAACTTAATAGGCCACGAATCAGTTTGTCACGGTCCGAGGACTGTAGCTGCAGAGTTAGTTTTAGGAGCAGAAGGCCCTAGAAGCATTGACCCTGATTATCCTAACTCTAAGTTTGTTGTATTTATAGGCAGGAATCCCCTGGAAGGCATTGTTCCTGACATAGTTAGGAGAATAGAAGAAGGAAGGAAAAACGGAATGAAGATAGCAGTTATTGATCCTAGGAAGTCGGCAATAGCTCAAAGATATGCAGATAGGTGGATTCCTATAAGGCCTGGCTCCGATACTGCTTTCCTACTTTCCGTAATATATTACATGATAAAGAACGGGATGTACGACGAAGATTTCCTAAAGAAGTACAGTAACGCTCCGCTGTTAATTTACGAAGACGATTTATCTCCTACTAATGAGTATTCAGATAAGTTAATCTATGAAGGAGAAAGAAACGGTAGAAGAGTAGCTACAGCCTTTTACTTGCTAATGAAGGAAGGAGAGAAAGTATACTCGAGGCTGAATTACATTACCGGAGCTACTTACGATGACGTTAAGTACATTGCAGAAAACTTGTGGGAAAACAGACCTTCCGCAGCAATAGACGACGGTTGGCATACTTCCTTTTCCACGGACTCAACTTACACCTGGATGTCAGCTTTCATAATTAATGCAATGATAGGCAATCTGGACAAGAAAGGAGGACTAGTATTCTCTAAAAAGCCCAAGATAAAGCTCTATGAAGAGAATAAGGCAAAGGTTAAGAGGATAGATAAAATTAGGTATCCATTAACTTATGCCGCCTTTCAGGAAGTATATAGGGCAATACTTACCGGAAGCCCTTATCCAATAAAAGCTTTAATGGTCGTAGGGACAAACCTTGACGGTAGAGATCCTAATAGCGACCTAGTTAGGAGAGCGCTAAGCAAGTTGGACTTCCTAGTAGTTGTTGACGTTATGCCTTCTGACGTAACAGAGTACGCTGATGTAGTGCTAGCAGAATCTACTTATTTAGAAAGGGACGAGTTACCTTTACCAGTAGGTTGGACTTTGGAAGCGTGGGTTGATATTCATCAAAAGGCGGTTGAGCCTTATTACGATACAAAACCGTTGTGGTGGATATTATTAGAACTTGAAAGAAGGTTAAAATTAGCAAATGACACTTTTAATTCCTTGCAGGATATGATTCTAAGTAAACTAGGAATAAACAAGGAAGAACTTTACTCAAAAGGTTGCGTAAAGATACCTACGGAAATTTACGAAGTTTATCCTTATAAGAAGGGATTAAATACTCCGTCAGGAAAAGTTGAGATATACTCCACAATCTTACACGAGCACGGATACTATCCATTACCTACTTATATAGAAAAAAACGTAATGCCTAGAGAAGACGACGAATTTTACCTAACAAGCGGCCATACTTTATATCACACTCAAGACAGCATAACCTTTGATATACCAACACTGATAAAGTTGGCTCCAGAAAACCCTGTTACCATTAACAGGAAAAGGGCTGAAAAACTGGGAATAAAGGACAATGACGAAGTAGAATTAATTTCCTTAACTACCGGTCAAAGAGTAAGATGCAAGGTTAGAGTAACTGATGACATAAGGGAAGACACAGCCTTTACATACTTCGGCTTTGGAAGACACTCTAAGGGAGAAAGATTCGCCTATGGTCATGGTTTCGACGTAAACAGTTTAATAAGCGACCAAATTACCGACCCAATTTCTGGAAGTATAGCTCAGTCCTTAAACATTGTAAAGATAAGGAAGGTATAGAAAAACATTGTAATAAAGTAGTCAGCTTATTCAACTGACTTCCTCCTGAAAGGTTCCCTCCCAAGGGGTTCATCGATTCGGGTGGCTCAGAGAATTGGAAGAGTGAGGGACTTTCATTCACCTAGTCCCTTATTGCTGTTTGCTCATACTTGAGCTGGGGAGGAGCGTCATTAACGTCTTGGGCTATCCATCCCCTTTCATCCCTTAACCTCAATCTCTGTAAGCGTGTCCAACAATTGAAATTCATAGATCATCATCAAATTCTACGTATTTAATAACTCTTAAGGGCGTTATCAAGATTTTTTAACAATGTTAGGAAAGTTTTACTAATAGTTGGGCACACTCATTCATTCAAGTTACCTTAAAATTCTTAAAATAAGATCCTGAGCCTTAAGGAAAGCCTTAGTTTTCAATATTCCTTTAAATGGGGAATAATATACTCTCAGCTTAAGTAAAGATAAGAACATGAAGATTATTATCTTGAACAACTTGCTTGAAATTTTACTATCAGTCTCATCGTGTATGTAAGTTATTTCCACTTCTTTTACACTATAACCTCTCCTCTTAAATTCATAAATTAAATTTATATCGAATAAAAAGTCATTTATTATCAAGTTGTCTAAAACTGAAAGAACCTTTTCCCTATTTATTAGCTTAACTCCCGACTGGAAATCCTTAAACTTTCTAAGACTAGGGAAGAAGAGCTTGGTCAAAACGATGAAGCCTTTGTGTAGGAACCTCCTCTTCCAAGGCATTCCCACAATCTTTCTGTTAGTAATTACCAGATCAGCGTCAGTTGTTATTATTTTATCCAAATCTTCACGAGTTACCGGTAAATCAGCATCAATTAACAGGATTTTCTCATAGGACGAGAACTCTATACCTCTCCTTAGCGATGCTCCTTTTCCCAATCTTTCCTTGCTTACGTAAAGTTTTACGTTATATTCCTTTACAACTTCTGGCGTATTATCATTACCGTCAAATACAACTATAATCTCCGACGACGAATACCATGATTTCAATTTACTTAAAGTATTTCCTATCCTCCTTTCTTCGTTATACGCTGGAATCACTATGGACAGCATTTTTATTTTATTTAAAAAGAAGGTTAGTAGAACTTATAAAGATATTTGTCTGTGTAACTTTCTAGTATATAGAATGTTTTAGTTTCTTTGTGTTGTTACCTGAGTTGTAGAGGTAGTCGGTAATACACACGTAAAGTTTTAGTTTCTTTGTGTTGTTACCTTTCGAAAGCCAGATACCCGCGTCATCAAAGATCAAGTTTTAGTTTCTTTGTGCTGTTACAAAAATTGGAGAATCTTAAGAACCCCATTAAGAACGTTAATAAACTGTCAGCTGAATTTCACGATAAACTTTATTTGATTAATATCGTCGTATTCAGTACTGGTTGGTAAGTCAAGAAGCATGGGTTGATTGTGGAGTATGTTAACCCTAGGTATTTCCTGAGTCTCTTGTCCTAAGTGTGGTAAGAAGATGATTGAGATTACTCATAGGCACTTTCTTCGTGTGATCTTGACGTAGTCGCGATTATGAATTTAAATGAGTCTCTGCCCTTCTCGAATCGATGAGGGGAACCCTTCTAGGAGGAAGTCAATATCACAAGATTGTCCAGTCATAAAAATTTTAATATCGAAGATCTAGAAATATCTCTACAATGAGTTACAGCTCGGAGCTCATTGCATTGGAAAGACTAAAAAGGGGAACTAAATATCTCATCCTTTCCCCACTTCTGTTTGGCATTACTATGGAGATTCTCTCTGCTATAAAAGTCACGACGATTTACTTACTTTCGACCACAAGCTTATTAGTCGGTGTTGCCATAATCCTCATTTTTATGGTTAAGGGTATGCTTTACTTAAGGTCTGGCTTCTCCCTTCTCTCTAGAGTTAGATCCGGTAAAACTGGCGCTACCTTATGGCTTGTAGCATTGTTTTTGTTTTTCGTGTGTATATCCCTTAATTTTGTGCTGACTTTTTCGCCTAACATATTTGAGGGTTATGGTTTAAACGTTGCGAATCTCATTACCCTCTCCTTGCCCTTAGGTATCATCTTGGCTATTATTGCTAACATCTTAATTGGCGTGGGTTTCTACAAAGTAGGCAGATTCTACAATTCTAGAACATTAAAAGCCGGGGGAATCTTAATAACTACCTTTATCTTTACATTCATAGGGTTTATACTTACTTACTTAGGATTAAGGAAGATAGTAAGGAGAATTAGCGCTGGGATGATAGTGACACAGAGAGGAAGCCCATCGTTAAGTTTGAGACTATCGCCTAGCAATTACCCCTTATTTTTATTTCCACTTTTCACTCTTTCCTCATACTACTTTTACAAGTTGGGGATAGTAATCGCTTCTATTCTGTACTTCATACTTTACCTAGCCTTCGTAATTTTATATTTCTACTCGAAAAAGTGGGTGTTACCTCTTATCTATAATCTATTTGCGGCTTTATTACCACTCTACTTTACAAATGAACTCTCGCTAGCTACGAGTACTACACCTACAGAGTACATAATCGCGTATTTATTCCTAGCACTAGCTGGGTTGGGGATAGGGAATGCTCTAACAAATCCTAACTCAAACCTTAAGGCATTTGGTGCTTTCGCTACCTTCATGTGGGTATTTTTGAGTGCGCTAGGTCTTATTTTCAGCTGTAACCAATACCTATCGTTTTCGATATGGTTTATGTCGACTTTATACTTCATGACAGTGATAATTACTAAAAGGCTCCACCCGAGATACGTACTACTTTACACCACTCCGCAAATAATTAAACCACCAGTACACTTCTGGATCGTAGGCTTGCCCCAAGGGATTTCACTAAAGATCACAGTTAACGGGAAGAAGTATAAAATAACTAATTACTATAAGGGGGCATACTATTTGACCGTGAAAGGAAATAAGGATCAATACGTTTGGAGTGTGCCAGAGAGGATACTCATTAGCAATTATACTTATACAACTTATGTTAGTAACGGAATAGCCTATGCCGGTGACGACGTAATTATACGCTATAATTTAATCACCCCTACGCCAGTACAAACGACTCCTCAACCCGCGCCAAGTAGTGTGGCTAACATACAGTTAGGCTCAACTGTTTCTAGAAAGCTTTATACAGTTAAACAGATTCAGTGGGATCCCAGAACGTGGATAGGTAAGACTCTCTCTATCTACAGGATTTCAGACGTCATTGGTGAGGGAGGTTATGCATACGTTCTAAAGGGAGAACATGACGGTAAACTTGTCGCTTTAAAAGTGTTGAAACTTGGCAATTTTAATCCTAGTGAGAATTTCAAAGAGTTGTTTGAGGAGTCCTCTAATTTAGTAAGTTTATCAGAAAAAAGTCCTAAAATAATAAAGATCTACGGAATTTATATTGATAAACAAGTTATGGAGGGGATATCAAAAGGTAATATAAAATTATACGAAACCAATCCACCTATGATAGCTATGGAATTTATGGAAGGAGGTACACTAAAAGAAATATTAATGGACGACATGATGTATTACTCCAGCAAGTGGGAGAAGACTGTATATAGGGCTATCAGAGATGTGGCGGAGGCACTATACGTCATCCACTCTAACGGTTATGTTCACATGGACGTAAAGCCACAAAACATCTTCCTAACAGAAAAGCCATCACAACCTTACGACCTGGACAAGGTAGGGTTCAAGTTGGGCGACTTGGGTAGCGCTGTAAAGGAAGGTGGAAAGATAACTCAAATAACCGTAGAATATTCACCGCCTGAGGTATATGAGCAAGCAGTAGCAAACTCTTCCATAGACATTTTCGCGTTAGGTATGACTATGTATGTACTCCTTACTAGAAAGAATGACAGACCGGATCTTAATGACATGGAAGAGGCATTCGATTGTTACCAGAGGAGTGATATGCAATGTGTTTACAAGAAGGTAATTGCTTCAAAAATTAAGTTAGCTAGTTGGGATCCTAACGTCCCTGATGAGGTAAAGCCTTTGGTTAAAGCTATGTTATCTCCAGACCCCTCGAGAAGGCCCAAGGCTATAGATGTTGTAAATTACTTAAACCGTTTAATTAAGTGACTACTTACCTTTGATAAAAAGTTTTAGACTGAAAAATCATATATTTTTCTTTTTATTCTTTCTAATCTAATATCCTCGTTTATACTTTTAGAGATCTTTTTAATTCCTTATTACTATATCTCTTCCACATATTCCAGTAGCTTTAACATTTACCCTAACGCCTGAACCTTTTGGTTCAGCATTCCCAATTACGAAAGGGGAGTAAAATTGGTATAAAATAGCAGCCTTCATACTTAATCAACCATTACTTAATGATTTTGGTATAAACATGCATTTATCCTCTATCTTTCCAGCTAAAGCGTCTTCCAATAATAAATACGGATTCTTAATTTCTTGTAGAGGTTTACCAGTACCTCCTCTTAAGAATTGCACTACCTCAGCTAAAATACTTAACGCTATTTCCTCTGCGGTCTTAGAACCTAACTTCCTTTACTTTTTCCATTTCCCTTTAAATACTCAATAATTGCTGAGCTTTCTACTAATACTTTCATCGCTTTTCTCCCTTATCTCCTTAATCTTCTTCATTAATTCTTCAGCATCTTCCTTACTAAGTACACCGAAATATCTTTCTAACCTTTTCTTCCTTAAACTTAAGGATTCCTCGATTAACTCTTCAATTACATCACTAAAACTTTTATCACCTTTTATTTCAACTAACTTCTTGTACACCTCATCCCTTATCATTATCGTCTTCATATATACATGCTATAGGTAAATAAACTTTAAATACAAGAGTCAAAGTCATAAAACTAAATTATAGTGTAAATAATTAAGTAATAGGAATATTATCAATAAAATTGGAAGATATAAGAAGTTGTACCTATATAATATACGACAATTCATAGATGGGAAGGGAGGCTAAAATTCTTTGAAGATAAAGCGTGATATATCTTGAGGTTAAGGAAAGTCTCACTCTGGACGAGTTTTAACAATTAATTAGAGAGCAATGAGAAAATCTTCTCATTAGTTAAAAACGTGAGACGAGAAATTGAAGGACACGAAGATTTTCATGATAACAACTGGGTCTAGAGTAGGGATAATGGAGAAGCGAGGAAGTTACTGATTCTGACCTTTCTTTTATTAAAAATCCTTCAAATACCGCATTCAAATTAGATAATAGAAATCTCATATAATCTTTTCGTTATCCTTAGTATCCTATGCAAGATCAAGATAATTTCCGAGTTCTTAATTTAAAGAAAGATTTATACAAACTCTTTTGTTGAAATGTTCTTACAAATGTGGGAGCTATAGTTTTGTAATTCTCTATTTAATTTTGCTATAATAATTTCGCTAATTAAAGTTTGAATTCTATCTAAATCCTTCACTGTTAGCAATACAATTATAGATTCACGAGTTTTAGAGTATACTCCAGAATCTACTTGTAAGGAGAATACTCCAAAGCGAGCTTTATTAGTTTTGCAGTTATAATTGAATTTTTCTTGGATATTAAGTTAACTAATAGATATAAATTCTAAATCTAACATAAGATTAAAAGTAAATCATACGTTTTCTTTAAGAAAAATTAGCGAAAGAACGTTATTTATAAGAATTTACAACATTTTATTATCATATTTCTCTAGTTTAAATCATTTATGTTATTTTCATAGCTTCATTCTATTATTTAGTTTTATGAGAAAATCTTTTTAAGAGTGTTTTTTATCCCACTTTATTAGAATTTATTTTCGCAATGTCAAACGAGAAAGTAAAGGGAAACGTAATAGGAAGAATGGAAAGATTACCTCTAAGCAGGATTCACTATAAATTCCTTCTTTTAGTCATGGGAGGAGAATGGGTAGAAACTCTGATGCTTTTAGGAAACGGTGTAATAGCAGCAGTTCTTTCTTCAGTTTTATTTTCAAGCATAACTATTGCTGTTACTGCTATAACTACTGCTTTCTTTTTAGGCGAAACTTTAGGTAGTGTGCTTTTCGGTAGATTAGCAGATTTAAAGGGTAGGAGGACAGTTTTCCTAGTAAATTTATTACTTTTTGGATTTGGTTCAATAATAGCAGGATTTATGAGTAATTTTTACGTTATCGCTGCTTTAATGTTTATTGCAGGCATTGGAGTTGGAGGAGAGTTTCCTTTAGTTGATACTTACACTTCTGAAATGATGCCAGCAAAGTTTAGAGGTAGAGGAGTTGCTTTAGTTTATACTCTTGCAGTTACTTCTGCACCGGTAATAGCTTTGATCACTTACTTCTCTTCTCATCCTCTTAATTATTATTCATGGAGAATTCCCTTATGGTTTATGGGAGCTGCAGCTTTAATAGTTTGGGCTTTGAGAACCAGGTTAGATGAATCTCCACGTTGGTTAGAGAGTAAAGGAAGAATAGCTGAGGCTGACGCAATTGTTGAAAAGTGGGAAAATGAAGTATTAAGAGAAGGTAAAACTTTACCTGAGCCGGAGAAAACTGAAGTTGTAGAGGAACATTCCAAGATCTCTGAATTATTTTCTCGCAGCTTAAGGAAAATAACGATAATGATGATTATATTTCAATTCTTCCAATCTGGAATATTCTATGGCTTTGTAGTATTAGCTCCTGAATTTCTTTTGGATAAAGGAATAAGTCTCGTAAATACTCTACTATTTTCCATCCTGATAGATACTGGTTTCATTGCTGGAAGTATCTTTAATTACTTTATTATAGACAAGGTGGATAGGAAATATGGTATAATAGGTTCTGCGATTTCTGCAGGAATATTGGGGACCGCCTTTGCACTTACTTCTAGCATAGCGTTAACAGTTTTGTTAGGGTTTTTAGTTGCTTTTAGTTTATGGAATTTCTCTAATTTCTTCCATACATATCAAGCTGAAATATTTCCTACTAGAGTAAGGTCAACTGGTGCAGGATTGGTCTATAGTATTAGCAGATTTTCTACTTCAATTCTAGTATTAATGATAACGGCCTTTTTCTTGCCTCTTGGGTTAGTTGCTACTTTCGGTATAATATGGGTATTTATAGCAATAGTTTCCTTAGATATAGGAATATTTGGGCCTAAGACCACTGGAAGGAAATTGGAGGATATTTCGAAATAATTTTTATTTTCTTAATTTTTAATCATAATTATATAATTTATTAGATTTGTAATTAATTGAATTCAGTATAATTAATATATTGATGCATTTTCTTCCCCAAGTATTAAAGTATAAAGTCGTACTTAATTAGACAATAATAATCAAGGTCATTAGAAGGATTTTTATTTTATTTTTCTTAATATTATTTTAAAATCATACAATGATAATTTAAATTATGATAACGACGTATTTGATGAAGGGAAATGTAATAAGTTTAATTGCCTCAGTTATAATTTTGGTTGGTCCAATATTATTAGATTTAAGAGGATTAACATACGCAGTATCTTTACCTTTCATAATTAATTATGTGGATTGTGTGGATTCTTGCCTTGCCATCATTATATTCTCATCATAAATCAAAACTAGATAAACCTAAAATAATGGACTATTTCGCGCTTTCCGCAATTATAATCGCTTTCTTTGGTCTTATCTTAGCCTCTCTAGACAACTTCACGGGTATTGAGATAATTCTTATAGGATACACACTTGAGCCAGTAGCTGGAATTTCAATTTATCTTACTACTAAAAAGATTAAAGTAACATATTCTTTCTGGGGAGCTGTAGTGTTCACTGCTGGTCTACCTCTATATTTAGTTAACCTAGGAATTATATCGATTATAGGAGATATAATAAAAATGATTGGAATAGTGGGACTATTAACTACAATTTTTTTTAAAAAGATAAACATTAATGAGTGACGTTTCGTAAGATTGGTGGAATATATACTCCATAAAATGAACACAGAAGAAGCTAAGAGATTGGTAGCTGATCAAAAAGACCTAATAGAGGAAAAGCTTTCACAAAATTACGTAAAAAGGGACTTGAAAGATATTGATAGATTTCTAACGTATTAGCGATATTAGAAATCAGAAGGTCTGGAAAATCTACCTTATCATTAATATTAATGAAGGAATTGAAAGTAAAGTTTGTCTACCTTAACTTTGATGATGAAAGTCTTTTTGGAATCAGTAGCAACGATTTAAGGAACATTGAGCAAGCTATCTACGAAGTTTACGATAATGACGTAAATTATTTAATTTTTGACGAAATACATAACGTAAAAGGCTGGAAGTTATTTGTCTCAATGTTTCTAATAGTACCATTTTGCTCTAAGTTGAATATAAAAGGACTAATATATATTTCTATACGATAATTTAAATATCGATATGGCAAGTAGTACGGAACATATTTCCAAAATATTTCTTCATTAAATAAAATAGGATATTTCTTTTATTTATAACTTAAACATTCTGATTCCTAGGAAATGCCCTTATTTCTCCAAAACCTATGGCTCTAGATTTCCCTACACCAAAATAGTTACCGTAAGCTAAGAGTCTTCTTATATTTTCTCTAAGTTTAGAATTTCTTCTAGCATCTAAGGCAAATTTAGCCCAGCCTATGAATCCTCTCACTTTGCCTTTATCGTATGGAACAGTAATAGGCATTAAATTATATGATACTTCCCTAAAATAGTAAAGGGATTTTAATCCACTAATACCTGAGATTTTAATGTCAGAGAAATTATTCCAATGAGTAGCCAAAGAGGAAAGAATAAAAGGTGAGTAAGGAAAAAGAACATAACGATTTCCTTTTAAATGAAGGCCTTGGAGGCTGCAATAACGTCGGTGTTAAAAACTGTATATAATAAGATCTGAATCTTCTAAAATAATATCGTTTTGATTTATAATTTCAACATTCTTAAGTTCAATCTCTGCTTCTGTAGAATAGATTTTAAATCTTAAAGAAGGGGTATTGACTACTTCATTAAATAATTCTTCAGAAATAGAAGTTAAAGTAAATGAATAATTTTTATCTGGAATCAATTTAAGAAATTTTTTACCAGTAGAGAATAAAGGCTTAGAATCTTTTATCGCAGTAATCCTAAAGGGCTTTATTCCGGGCAAATCAGCATTTTTACGTAGTATTGTGAAACGTTAGATATGGCAATTCTTGAAATTTTAGAACTAAAAGGCTGTATTATTAACTTCATTTTTAACTCTCAATGTAAAGTTAAAATTATAAATCATAATTTCCTTTTCGACATATAATAAAAAACTTTATTCTTTATCAATGAGAAAACCATCCTTGAATCTTCTGAATTTCACTATACTAAACGTAACTTCATCTCCAATATCGTACATTTCCTTTGATTCTATAATTACTTTATACTCGTCGACTTTGCAGGAAAGATAAGTCGTCTCTCCTAGGACTTCCACCGACTCTACAATACCTTTTAGATCCCCACCTATTTTTGTCCACTCTGGTCTGAAGCCTATTTCTATATTATCCTCTCCAATTACCTTTCCCGGTAAGAAATTCATTGGATAGTCTCCTATGAATTCTCCAACCCATTTTGTCTTAGGATATTCGTAAAGTTCAGTAGGAGTCCCAACTTGTTCAAATTTTCCATTATGAAGAACAGCTATTCTGTCAGCCAAGCTCATTGCTTCTTTTTGGTCATGAGTAACATAAATAAACGTACCATTAAGTTCCTTCTGGATTCTTTTTAATTCTCCTCTGGCTACAAACCTAACCCTAGCGTCAAGGTTTGACAATGGTTCATCAAGCAGGTAAAAGGACGGTTCTCTCACTATAGCCCTAGCTAATGCCACCCTTTGTTGTTGCCCACCACTTATCTTAGTTACGTTCATTTTTAAGATATCAGTGATCCCCAGTAATTTTGCTACTCTTTCTACTCTCTTCTGTATTTCATCTTTTGTCATTCTCTTCATTTTTAATGGAAAGGCTATATTATCATAAACAGTCATGTTTGGATAAAGAGCGTAGTTCTGGAATACCATTGCTACATTTCTTTTTTCCGGTGGTAGATTAGTGATATCTTTTCCATCAACTATTATTTTACCTTTATCTAATTTTTCTATTCCTGCAAGGATTTTAAGTAAAGTACTTTTTCCTGCTCCACTTGGTCCTAAAATGACAAAAAACTCCCCGGTTTCTATTGTCTCTGTTACTCCATCTAATATTACCTTATTCCCATACCTTTTTGTTAATTCTTGAAGCTGAATCATGCTTTTACACCTCCTGCTAAGTATTCACCTTTTAGATATTTTTGCAAGAAAAGTGTGAGGATAATTACGGGTATTGTGAATACAAGAGAAAAAGCTACTGCTGCTAATTCATTTCCTCTTGTAATATTCAAGTAAATCTCTACTGGTAAAGTAGGATGTATTGGAGAAATGATGACTGCATAAGTAAACTCATCCCAAGAGAACATCCAGGAAATAAGGAATGCAGACACTATTCCTGGCAATGCTGAAGGTATCAAAACATTTTTGAAATAAGATAGTGTAGAAGCGCCATCTATTCTAGCTTGATATTCAATTTCTCTTGGGATAGCAGAAAAAGTACCCTGTATTATGAAAGTAGCTAAAGGTAATGTTATTAACTCCTGTACTAAGGCTAGCCCCGGAATAGTATCAAACAGATGAAGTCTTATAAATTCAGCACTAATAGGTATGGCTACAACTATTCCTGGAATCATGTTAGTAATCAACAGGAGAACTAGGATGGGATAAGCTATCCTTCCTGGTAATCTGCTTAACCCATATCCTGCAGGTATACCTAACGCTAATCCCATTATTCCTACTAGCGTAGCTACTGAAAGGCTCTTGATAAACGGGTGTAGAAAGTCATATTGAGTGAATGCGTATATTAAGTTGTTCAATGTAAATGCCTTAAATGTGAGTGGAGGATAAAGAGAGCCTATAGTATATTTTGCAGGGCTGAAGGCTATCATTACTAGAATGTAGAGCGGTAAGAGGAAATATATTGAAAATATTATGACAGCTATATATCCAAATTTCATCTCCTACCACCTATTTTTATATTAACGAATATAAGAACTGAAATGAAAGCTAATAGAATTACTGCAGCTGCGGCTGACAAGTAAATTGTTGTAGTCGAATATAGCTCGTAAGCTAACGTTGTAAGTAGTGGAGGATGATATCCTATTAAGACTAAAGGTAACGCAAATATGTTAAATTCGCTAACACCTCTTATTATTAAGGCTATTGCTATAAAACTCTTTAAGTTAGGCAAAGTAATATGAATAAACCTTCTTATTGGGCCTGCTCCATCTAAAGCCGCAGCGTAGTAAAGGTCTTTTGGTATCGACATCATTCCAGAAAGTAATATCAAAGTGACTATTGGAGTGTTTTTCCAACTATCTGATATCATTACTACAAGAAGAGAAATCCAGGTATTAGCATACCAGTTAACAGTTGGTAAATGAAGGAAATGTAAGAAAGAGTTGGCATAGCCTCCAGTGGTTTGAAAGATAAAGGAGAAAGTAATTGCGGCTACAATGGTAGCGACTCCCATAGGTATTATAGCTAAAGTGGAGAATGCTTTCTTTCCTCTAAATTCTCTAGTCAAAATTGAGGCTATACCTAAACCTAAAAATAGTTGTATTAATAGAGCACCTACTGTGACTATTATAGTATTTAATATAGTTCCATAAATATTAAAATAAAATAACTCTTTATAATTATTAAGTGTAAAATGACCAGCATTATTTAAAAAACTTAAATAAATAGCATCAAATGAAGGATAAAACGCGAAAACTCCAATATAAATAATAGCTGGAATAGTAAAAAATAGGTACCTTAAATTTTGATTCAATTTACTCACCCATAGAGTGGTGCGAATACTCCTTGCTCATATTCATTAGCTACTGTAGAGTTGTAAGTTGTCTTTAAGTAAGTGTACATTTCTGCATTAGCTTCATTTAATATTGAATGTATTTCAGAAATTGGAGCATGATCTACTACTATTTGATCAAATACTTTATCAGCTACAGTATTCCAATAGCTTATCCAAGGTACGGGCTCTCTAAAGAATGCGGATTGGAATGCCTCTTCTTCAGCCTTGAATAGAGCTGAAATGTTAGATGGTAAGTTCTGGTACGCTTTAGCATTGACTGCTGGCTCTCCAAGTATTGTTATTATATCCCTCTGTACTTGAGTTGACAATAGGAACTTTATAAATATCAGTAAATCATGCAAATGAGTGGCACCCTTTGGTATAGCTAAAACATCTCCACCTACTAAATGATCATTGTTTACTGGTCCTGCTGGACCAGGATAGAATCCTATATTTGTAACATTTATTCCCTCAGATTTCATTGTAGCGTATATGTATGGCCATTGATAGTCTAGGATATAGTATTCGCCATCTGCTAAACCCTTATAGCTACCCCAATATCCATGAATATATGCTGGGTTCATATAGGAAGAGAGTTCATCCAAGAACGTAAATGCCTCTATGTCTCCAGAATCATTAAAAACGAATGGGTTTCCTCCAGCTTGAACCATCCACTGGTATAATTCAGTTGCAGTACTAGCTCCACCGTGACCTTGGAACATTATTGGCTTCACTCCAGTTTTCTGATATATTATTTTAGCATCTTGCAGTAATTGAGTCCAATTTTGTGGTGGTGTTAGATGAAGTTCATTAAATACTGTTTTATTATACCAGACTAATGGTATGTTTCCCCTAAATGGAATGAAATAGATACCGTGATACACTGATTGCTCATAATGCATCAAATTGACCATTGAAGGTATCATACTAGGAGGTGAGATAATAGATTCATAAGGAGTTAAATTCATGAGATCTCCAGCACATAACAGCTCGCCTATAATCATGTTATCCTCAGCTATTACAGTAGCCCCTACATCATTTCCTTTTTCTAAAGCTTCTATTGTACTCACTATATCTGGAGCACTTTCTACTGTTAAATGAACAGTAATATTAGGATAGAGTTTTTCAAATTGCGGTATTATATAATCATCAAATGCCTTAGCCTCTGAAGGGGCAAGGTCATCATAATAATTTATTGTTACTTTAGTGGTGGGATGGTATGTTGCCAAATAGTATTCTATCCCTCCCACTACTGCTATTACCAATATGACAATTATGGCGATTAAAGCTGTTTTACCTAAGGCTTTCCTTAATTTTCTATTCACTTTTAAAACCCCGTATTACTATATGCTTAAATTGTATAAAAAATTAATTCCTGTATCATCTATTTTATACATATTTGAGTAAATTTAATCTTTGTTTTTGTTTATGGGACTATCATTACTTTCTATGAATAGTAATGTTAAATCTTTGATATTGAATGATTATTATAATCTAAGAAATAGAGTATACCTAGTATTTCTCAATATAGTTAATATATACTTAAAATATAATATAAAATATCTTATTGAAAATTATTTTAAAACAAATAACTCTTATACTGACTTATTTCTTAAAAACTAATAATATAGAATTATTTGAAGATTAATCATCATTCAATATAATCGAATTTATTACTAAAGATTATGAGTATCATAGATTTAAATCTAAAATAAACACAGATTAGTAAGGAAGACTATTCTATTTCAAGGACATTTCAATTAGCTCGTAAATATACTAGTTAAAAATCTCTTTAAATACTTAATTATAACTAATAGAAATTATTAATATTTCTCATGAACATTTCATCAAACTTTCTGACTACATTAATAAATCCCTTATCTCCTCCTCTTAACTTGTTTGCCGAGATATAATCTGACGCTACTAATCCTGATTTAATTTTTATGAAGATACTTTTGCTCCAATAGGAAATCCTAGAAACTATGACGAAGTAACATATACAATAGATGGAAAAAATACACATATAAAGCTAGTTTTAAGGCAATTAAAGAAGCACTTAATATAGAGTATATGCTTGACTTAGCTTATGCACTGACCCAAATTATAATGACTACGTTAAGTGTTCAAATTACGTTTCAAACCTCGTTAAAAGTAGTTTACAATTAAATAATGAGAGTGTTATAGTAGTCCCCAATATTTATGGAGATAAATTTACTCAGCCTGATGGAAAAACACTTTACTTTAACTTTATCTATTATAATACTCTTAAGATTCTTGAAAATGAGAAGCCAGATGAGATAGATATTGACATTACTCATGGGATAAATTATATGCCTTTACTTGCGACAGATGCTATAAGATTGGCAACTTATACTTACTAGGAAGAGATTCCATAGATCTAGAAATTTTCGACTCCGAGCCCGTAATTAAAGGGTACTCCGGTCCATATAACATTGCCAAGGTATATTCAGAGAGACTGTGCGTTAGACAAGTCTTACTCTCAGTTCTAATGCCTTTTCTATCTAATGAAAATAAGAATAATATCACAAATAAAGTTTTAAAGAGAATAAATAACTGTAACTCTGATTTAATTTACTCTAATGCTAATGCCTTATTTTCTGGCATATTTCCATTTGTAATACTTTCTAGAAGAAAAATCGAACAATGTATAAAGAGTGTTGAAGAAAAGATAAAAATTTTGGATTATAATAATTTCGGAATTAAGTTCGATACTAGTAATAAACCTGTCTATAAAGATACAATGCCTATAGAATTAAGCTATTTGCATTCATTATTATCCATCATAGAAAAATAATTGGTAACATACCAGACAGTTCTTGTGTTAAAATTAGCGATATCAAAAATCTAGCAAAAATATTCTCTACATCAGAAACTAATATCAAAGCTAGTTGAGAACGAAATTGATATCATAGAAAAACTTCAATTAGTAATAAACCTCAACTTCTTGCTGTCATTAGATGTTCTAAAATTTCTCCAAAATCTATTTGCCAAGCTGATAAGAGAAATCTATTAGCTCATGTAGGTTTTGAACAAAACGTTACGTATTTATGGAAAGAGAATGGAGAAATTTGCATGAGCTATTGCTAATGCTTTAAAATATCTTTTACATGTTTTTAGCTTCTGACAATTTTGAGTTCTTAAACATGGCCATAAGGGAGATTCATGAGGCTAACAATAAGGTGGGGTACCTGAATTGGATAACGAAGTGAAGAAAAACTTGAGGAAAGGCCATTCCTAGATTACGTGATAAAATCAACAAGATAATTATTTTATTTCAGCACCAATAGGCTACGGTAAAACAGCAATTTCTATGGCGTTTAAAGAAGTTAGGGAGGGTTTTTAAGATAGTATATCTTATCCCCTTAGATCTCTCATAGAACAACAATTAAGGAAATTACGGGAGTAAGGTACATGGGAAAGGCAGAATTACCTTGTCCACCCTATCACGCTTACTACTAAATGAAAAAACATAAGAGACGTTCTAGCTTAGAGCTTGTATTTGCTCCTTATATTACCACCACCCTACTAAAATAGTTGGACACAATCTTGAGAACTATCTAAATTTCTCTATATTCTCTTCTGGGCTTATTTTCGTCCCGTCAACCTTTCTAAACGTGCTTTCTTTTACATCTAGGTTCAATAATCCCTGTCCTTTGCTTTTTCCGTTACCAATCTGCAAACCGAGTTTCTCAATGAAGTCCAAGGTTTCCTTCCACAGCTTTATCTCCTTGTCATTAGGATTTCTTAGTAGCACTTTAACCTCGATCTTGTCAGGGAAAAGTAGTTCCTCTGTATAAAGGTGCCTTTCCTTCACAGTCCAAGTTTTCCTATCTATGGTAGTCCTAGTTAATTCGATAAGCGTTGAGGAAGAAATCAACGAATCGGAGAAAACTACCTTTCCTGCAAATAGCTCAGAACCGTAAATTCCCTCTATTGGACATTGTTTATAAGCTAAAAACTTGGAAATAAGGTCGACGACTTCTTTCTTATTGTAACTTCCTCCTGCGGAGAAAAGGAAACCGTATTCGGTCTTCTTCAATTCGCTCCCTTTACAAGATTTCTCGCAAACTTTTTCTGCAATTTTCTCAGCCTCATCGCTAGGTGGATTCTCGTGCCCGTCGTCAATATGAGATTTCAAGATTGGATCGTTATAAGACTTTGCAACTAACTCGCTAACCCTCTTAAAGGCTCCTTTCCACGAGCTGAATGGTATTATTTTCTCTCCTCTCTCTTCTAGGAAGTACGTCTCTACCCCTTCCCTTATTCCTCCTATTAAAAGTGGCGAGACAGGCTTGAAATACAGCCTGAATAGATATGAAACCATTTACATCACCTTCTTAATCAATTCTCCTAAGTCCGAAACCTTAATCATGAAATTCAAACCTGCAGGCTTTAAATAGTCGAGGTCGTAAATTTTATTTAACCTCACTAAGCTTCCTGGAGACATTACCTTAATTACGGGCTTTTGACCAGTGATTATTTTTCCGTCAAAGCTCCTAGTAAACCAGCCTAAATAAAGTTCTGTCTTTCCTATAATGAAATCGTAGTCAAAAAATTTCTTCTCGAAGGAAGGCAAGCATTGGGAAAGGCAGTAAACTACGTCACCATCCTTAGGTTCTTCTAGGTCTATTTCTTTCACGCTCTCGACCTCAGCACTGCCGAAACCCCTATTCCTACCTTTTCCTATCTTCAAATCCTTCAGCTTTAGATCGTCTGAGGCTAAAAACCAAACCTTGTCAAGTAATTTGTATTCGTAAGCGTAAAGCATTCCCCCTTCGTTTGACCCGGTCTTCTTTGAGATTGCTACGTGTTGAGTAATTATTGAGGGCACTTCAACTTTCTCATAATAATTACGCTTCTCGTCCTCACTTGTTAGATATATTAAATCACCTACCTTAGGCTTTGCCTCCACTGGGTAGGGATATTCCTTTAAGAGCTTCTCTCCCTCTTTCTTTAACCTTTCTAAGATTCCTTTTTCCTCCTCGTATTTCTTACACTTCCTGCTTTTTGCAGGGGAGAACGCATGAGAAGGAACTGAAGGCTTCTCGCCAACCACTGGGTATGCTGGGGAAGTATAGTAACTATCTAAGAGAGAGTAATCTCCTTTTGATGCAATTATTGCACCTCTAATAGTCTGTGCAGGTAAATAATCTGCTGATGAGAAATAGTAGCTTTTTATTCTCCTAGAAGAGAACGCTATAGGCTCCTTTATTTTCAATTTTATTACCTTCATCATTCCCACAACCACCTCTTTAAACTTTCCAAGTCTGAGAAATCACAGCCTTGGGGAAATTCTTCAACCTTCAAATCAATCATTCCTCCTCTACCCAACCTCCAAAGCCTTAGGTAAAACAATGAGAGGAGAACTAGTTTTATCTCCCTGCACGAAGCGTTGTCTTTCACTTCTACTATGAATTCGAACTCCGTGTTTGGTTTTATAACCTCCTGCTTAAAGAGGGATTTATCCATTGCCTTTAAGGTTGCATCGTCTATTTTAACTCTAGTTAACACTGCATGAGGGGCAATTTTAACTCCGTGAACGTTAACAATTCCTTCGTGGTTTGGATATCCGAATACCCTGCAAACGTCGCAATCCCTCATCTTTGAAGGCTCAATTTCTCCGCACGAACTATAGCCACTCACTTCCCCTTCCTCAATTGCCTTACTTATTGCAGTCCTCATGGCCCCTTTTATTGAAGACCCTGGAATGCCCAGTTCGTTAAAGCTGATGTCAACTGAACCTATTGAAGTGTTACCTCCTACAGTTAGTGAATTAAGGGTTTTTGCTTTTACTCTTATTATCATTTTTCTTCTCACCTAAAACGAAAGTTTTTAAAACGTGATAATAACCTAACAAGTTAACGAAACCCTCCTTGTACGTCTTTAGTATAAGTTTATAAAGCTCCTTCTCGTCGTCATCTTCAACCCTCTGCCTCTCCCTCACTAAGTAAGCTAGAAGTTTGAGCAAATCTTTTCCACTGTTTAAGTATAACTCCAACGCTTCATCTAGACTGGAGACCGCGTGCTTAAATTTATTCTTCGTCTTCAGCCTAATTACAAGCGATACCAACTTATCGAGCTCATCTAAAGTTATTTTAGGAGAGTATATTTCCTTAAACTTCTCCATCTCCTCCTCAACCGCTCTATCTGATAAGAAACTTGATGTAGTTAAAACTCCTACAGTTGACTTTGCATATTTACTTTCCTCCATTAGCTTGTCTGTAGCGTTTATTAAGAACTGTATTGGATGGTCGTATTTTGCAGTTATTACTCCAACCTTGAAAGACAACCTTGCTTCTTCCTCAGCCTTCTTTATGAAAGATAAAACAAAACGTAAAGATATTGAGGCTGGAGAAATTATCACTCCTTCGTCTCCTCCAATGTATAAAGTTCCTACTGGGATCATCATTGCTTCTTCACCTAATTCCTTCAAAGTGTCGTAGTATGCCTTCTTTACAGCATAATCTACCCAAAAGCTCTTTGCGCTGTACTCACCAAAGGTAAGCGAGTCCTTGAAGTACTTTCCTGCGTCATTTCCATCAAATTTTATTACTGAAATGTAATTTGAGTTTTCGGCAATTTTCTCCATAGGGTCTATTTCCTCTTCTCCCTCCTTCTTATACTCCCAAGGTTCGCCGACTACGTAAAACTTTGAGTTTAGCTTAGCCATTACTCCCCTATTTCCTGAGTGCTGATGAACGAAATAACACCTCTTACAGTAAGCGTAATCACCTTCAAAGTATACTGCGGGCCTTATTCCGCAACTGTCGCAAACCTTGTGTAAGCCGTAAGATAATACTTCTTCCTTAAAGTTGAGCATAAGGGAATACAGGTTAGTCTTCCTTATTACTTCCGATAAAGAATCGTAACTAATGACGTGATTGTCGTAATAGAATGGGACACAACTGACCTTTAAGTTAACGTCCAGTTCCTTAAATATTTTGTCCTCTTTTAGTTTATTTATGAAATCTTCTGGGTTAACATCCGCCCTACCTACTATGTATGAATGCCCTCCCATTGAAGATAATAAAGCCTCAGGTGGTAAGAATGTCTTTCCTCTGTGGAGCTTATCTAAGTGGAGGAAGGGAACAGTTGACGATAAGAAATCAACTAGGAAACTTGCAGCTGATAAATCCCTCAAGTTGGAGAAGTAATTTATGAACGACTGTACACCGGGGAAGTCGATGAAGTATAAGTAGCCTTTAACGTTACCACTTGAGCCTTTATTACCTTCAATGGAAGGGCATTCATAGTTACTAACAACGTCGTCTTTCTCCCTAACTTTTTCCTTCTTATGTAAAGCATCATACAATTTTTCTGTGCAGGTTATGTAGTCTTTCTCGTCGTATTTAATTTGCTCCATGCACTCAGCTTTAGCTCCGGCTTCGTAACACTCTAGGAAAGGCTTGCACTCTTCTATGCTTTGAATTATCTCTTTCACTTCATCAATTAATCTATCAACGGATGAAGCAACGTGGTCAGCCCTCTTAACTATGCTGTCGTCCCTATTATGGTGTGTTCTAATTAATTCTAAAGCCTTCTTTAGCTCGTCCAAGTTTATATTCTTTTTTATATTCTTTTCCTCCAGCTCCAGTTCTTTAATAACTTCTTCCATGAATTCTATTCCTTCGGTTAAATGGTGAGAAGGGGAAGTTAACTTACCAATGTCATGCAGTATTGAAGCCAGCCTTAAGTAAGGTAAATCTTGAGAGTAAGGCTGTTCCAGCCAACCTATGAGTGAAGTTAACGTTAGGTGAGATGACAAGGGAACAAAGTTTAAGCCAGGCCTAGTGTCTGCAGGAGTCGTGCTTAATGCTTCAAATATTGTCCTTAATGAGTTAAACGTATCGATCCTACCTCCGTAAATTACTTCTGCGAAACTCTTAGGTATTGAAGTACGTCTTTTTAATAGTTCTTCTCCGCTTTCTATAAACTCCTTTCTCCTAGTTGCTATATACGAAGTTAGGAAGTCAAAGTTATTTAATAATATTTTCCCGGAGTAAGGTATGTAGGGTAAAAGTAGGGGGGCTTTAATTATAAGTGACAAGTAATCAGTTAACAAATCAACATCTCCACTTTCACTTGTAAGCATTAACTCTACAACTAGCCTCTTTAATTCCTCCCTAGCTTCCTTGTTCTTGTTTTCGTCAGTTATTTTTACTCCGTTGAGGTAAACTCCCCTTATCGTCTTCATCACCCCTTCAAGTATTCAACGTTTTCTGCTTTCAATTTTCTTCCTTCCTCCTCAAGTTCCACTATCTTAACGCATTCTTTCTCCTCAAAGGTAATTGAAAGATCCCTCTTTATGCAAATCCTCATTCCCAATCCTCCTCCACGTCGTGCAAGTACTTGGAGTACTTAGTTTCGAATTCCTCACAGGCTTTAATCAAGTCTTGGTCGTTAACTTCAAATTTTACCCTAGCAAAGTCCCTCCTCTGGAACTTAAACCTACCCATCAAAATCACCTTAAACTTACCCTTCCTACAACCCATTCCCCACAAAACCATCCCCCACTCCTCTCTGCTAAGGTTACCTATTACGTCACCTTCAAATACTGAATTCTTAGTTGCAACTTCGTAAGTATAACCTTGAACGTTAACGTAACTTACCTTACCCGCCGTTAATTTAAAGTCTGTAAAAGTTATCCTACTGGCTAAGCCCGCTGTGCCGAAAACGTTACAAACTGGGCAAACTTTTCCTTCATTTTCTAGGTCGTCACTGTACTTTCTCCTAGGTTTGAATATTTCCTTATATTTTTTAGAGACACTGGTGGAAGGCTTATTGCCCAACGAGTTGTAACAAGAGCAATCAAAGAGTACTTCAAGCCTACTCCTTACAGCCCCTCTAACAGTGTTTGCTGGAATAACTATATCGTCACTAACTCTGGTGAAATAGACTGCGTCCCTCTCAGCCTGCACTTCCGCTCTTCCAGTGCCAAGGAATTGAGAAATGATGGCGTCTGCGTTCTTCTCAACAATTAACGGCATGGGCTTAGGATTTTGAGATACGTGAAAGTACTCCGACACTACGCTAATCTTTACGTGTACTTTCCTCTTTTCTCCTACATTCCTAGGAGTAGGCTCGGATTTACATTGGGTACTGAATCCTCGCATTATTAAACACCTCTAGGAGGGAGGAATTCTTCTTAAAGAACTCGTCTCCGCTTAATTCATCCTGCGTATAATCTGCCTTTAAGTCAAATTCGTCTAAAGGTGAAAGAGATGAATTAGAACCGCTCTTCTCTGAATAATGAGTAATCCTCATCTGCAATTTATCGAATTTTACGAAACCGAAACCCCTACTTTTATAACCTCCAACCTGAGAATAACCGTAGTGAATTTCCTTCATTATTGAGAGAATATAACCAATTGCGTAATTTGGCATATTCTCACCTAGCAGTAAGAAGGAAAAGGTTGAGTTTGGTTCAACGTATTCTGCTGTAGCTAAAGCTCCCTTAGAGACTGCACCATTTTCCCTGCTTATTGCAATGATTGTCTTAACTCCTATTTTATAATTAGAGGGATAAGAATCAAAGAAGTACACGGAAGATAAGATTGAAGGTGCCCCAAAGACTTTGCAATTTAAGCAAGTCTTTTCCCAGAAGACCTTCTTTGCCTTTTCAATGTCCTTTTTTATAAGCTCCTGAAAATCTGGGATCTTATCTACACAAGTCTCTTTAGTTAATCCAGTGCACACTTTTAGCCCTTTCTTTCTGGCTATTACTTCGCCTGTGGAGCGAAAGACTCCCTTCCACGAAGAGCCTGGAATGAAAGGAATCCCTCTGCTGTTCTTTAATAATTGGACTTTAGTAATTGAAGTAAAGTCAACTACGTCCCTATTCCCTATCCTCAGAGGAGAGATGTTCCTTACTATCCCCCTTATTTCAACTCTCCTCAATAGTACCTCGTGGACGAACGTTACTTCTCACCCAAGATTCTCTTAATATCAACTTCCTCTTCCTTGAGCCCACCGTCCTTTAGAGTAAACTTCCTCACCTTGGGACTCTCAAGTTTTACTAATCCTAAACCTATGCTCTTCCTATTCCCTATCATTATTCCTTCATTCATTAAAAGAGACAAGGCAAACCTAAGCGCTTCAACTGCCTTCTTTTCCGTATCCTCTGTGGGAGACTCTAAATCCAAGTTAAAAACTCTCATCCTAAAGTCAAAGGAGGCACCAGGCTCAATGTAATCAAGTGTGTAAAGGTTCCCAGGCTGTTGTGCGCCAAATGTCCTATTAATTGACACCATTGTCCTGTAAGTCCTTACGTACTCAGAAGAGATTGGGGAATCAAAGACGAAAACCCTGGAGGCACTTTCAGTTGAGCCGAATAAATAGCACGGAACACAGTCCTTGTAAATCTCTGATTCATCTTTGCTGAAGTCATAAGGATAAATTACCTTCCATCCTTTTGTTTTTGAATACATTTCGACTAAGTTTCTTAAAGCCCCTTTCATTGTGGATCCTGGCACGTAAGGCTTACCGTTAATGGTTATTATTGGATTATCTGTAGGCTCGTCGAAGCGTGCAACCTTTCCAGTTCCTATCCTTAAAGGAGATAAGTTGGTTAATTTCCCTGTAATCTCATATAAGACTTGAAATATTGAAAAATCCACGATCCCACCTATTGAGTTAATTGCTTGAGTAAATCTTGGAAAGTCTTAGTGTTAAAATCTATTCTAGTCTCCTCTATCGCTTCGTTTAACCATTTTACATATCCTAAAAGTTCTATCGCCATGTTTATATCGTTAAGTTGAGTAATGTACTTAACCAAGAGTTTCCCTGTATTCACGAAATGGCCTCTTTGAGACTGTCTTATAATGAAAAGAGAAAGTAATTCTACGTTCCTACTCTGTTGTGCGTACTCTAGAAAAGAGTTTATTTGAGTTGAGGATAGTCTTTCTCTTTTCCCTGAAACAGCTATTTCTGTCGCCATATCGAGGAGCTTTTGAGTAGTAATCTGTTGGGACACATAAGATTCTTAATACGGTATATTAAATACTTTACTCTTCCTTAAGATTACTTAAACCTTTGAGTTAATGAGCTTTGAATTTTACAAAACTGGGGGTTAAGGGGAGCAAAACTTCACCGTTCAACACTAAGTAGAACCATGCAGCACTAAAGGTTCCTTTTAAGTACTTAGGAAAAAATAAAACTAAAAGGCACGTAAACCCATACTAAGCGTTTACCCGTGGCTTTTCTAATTCAGCAACGGCTTAAGGGATAATACACTGTCACCCTCCGAGGAATAGGTAAATTTCTTCTCTTTATTTATAAATTATTAGATACCCTTAAACTATAAAGGATTGAAATTAAGATAAAAACATTCAAGATTCTAAATGATAAAAGTTATAATTTTCTAGAAAAATTTTCATAATAAAACCTTTATTGCTTTATTAATATTGTTATTGGAGACGAAAGACTGTCTAAATCCCCTTTCTGCGCCACTAGCTCTCCTCCCTTAAATTTTATCTCTACAATATTTCTCTCATCAGATAAAATTACAACAACTGTTGAATTAACGCTCTTAACCATCGCTATTTCCAGATACTTTTCTAACTCATCCTTATTTATTTTACCCGAAAATATCGTTTTCATTTTGTAAATTGATACTTCTCCCTTTACGCCCTTCTGTTCCTCTTGAATCCTTTTTTTCCTTTGTCATTTCAGTTTTAAACACTTCCTTTCCCTTTCTATAGAACGCAGTAGCTTGCCCCTTGACTATACTTTCAAATGGTCCATCATAAAAGAATACTAACCTTACTATAGTAATTCCTCTTTCGAAGGAAAAATTGTAAACCTTAAACTGGATTTTATCTTTATTAAACCTTCACTTTTTCCACTAAATAGATGATATCTGTATTAGTGAAAACTCTCTTAACTTTTAATTTTATTGTAAATAACCAGCTTACATATAACTCCCAGCCATCGTCAACTCGTTTTAAATCCTTAAAATGAGGTATTTCATTAAGTTTTCAGGATTCATGAGATAATCTCTAACCACCTCTGGAGAGCTTCTACCTCAAAGTCATAAGCTTTTTCCATAAATTATAATAAGTGTGTCCAACTATAAAGTATTGTTGATTTTTTAAATAATGCAGAGTGCGGAAAGCGGTTTGTTAATACTTTCCCCTCTGCAGAGGAGAGTTCTGAAGATTAAACGCATCCTATCTTATTCCCGCGATACGAAAGTTTCACATAAGGTAGTACTCGCATATTTCCGCAAACATTATTGGTTAATTGCGAATGGATTCTGTCCTTATTGTCATAACCACTATAGGAATTTTGGAGTACTTGCTAACCATATTATGCGGAGTCATACGCTGGAGGTTGCTGAAGAATATTTTAAGTTGAGAGAAAAGATTAAAGAGAGAGGGAGAAAATGAAAGTAGATTGTATCAAGTTAAGACAAGCGTTTGAACAGGCAAAGATTCTCAAAAAACATCCATATGATTTTACGTTAGCTATGACGCATTTTTATCTCAGAAATGAAGGGCTCGAAACACCAACAGGATATTCAGTCCCATCAAGTGAACTCAAGGAGCTAATTAAAAAGAATGAGTTGTTGATTCACTATATTCTAGATGAAGGCGAAGATTTCATGGAAGCTTGCGAAAAAGTGCATGGTTCTTAAAACAAAGCTGTTTTATTTTTATTTTCTTGATCTCTCATTTTTTTAATGTCTGAATCTAACTATTCCGCATTCTTCGTCCTTCTATTCGTATTCACAATTCTCTTTCTCATTGTAGTAACATTTTTATTACTCGGCCTTCTTAACGGTGTTTTCGCCACTTATGCCCATCTTCCTCTCTCGCCTTCTTTGTTGTCTAGCCTGGATTTTGTGCTGTATCTATTCGCATTTGGAATTCTTGCAGTTTTGTTTCTTTTAATTGCGTTTGCAATCCAAAGGAAAGGAAGTTAACCTCACGAATTTTCTTTTTTAGTCTCACGCTTTTCTTTCTCACATGGTAAGCCAAAAAAACAGTGAAAGTCTAGTTAGCGAGTTGGCCAACCAAATTAATGAGTTATACTTAACCAATCCTACCCAAGTCATAAAGTTGGCGAAAAAAGCGGGTGTTGAAAACCCAACATTCCTAGTCACACCACCAACGAAACCAACCAATGAACTCAGTTTCGCAAAATTAAGCAACATAGCAGAGACAGTTTCAAAACTCGAAAAGTATGGTTTACCGTCACTTTTGCGCCAATATTTTATGAATGTCGTAAAGAACCCAGCAGTGATAAACAACGTGGTTGAAACTTACTACAAAGTTGCGAAGATAATTCCGAAAGAAGTTGAGAACAAAGAACCTGTAGTCATAAGTGAGAACGAAGGATTCGTGTCAAAGTCAATCCCACTGTGGTTAGCTACAGATTTGTTAGCTGTTATAGACAGACTATGGAATATATTAAGATAGAGGTAATTATTATTTTATTCAATTAATTATTACTCAATTTCTTTCGCAAGAACGTTAATTTGAACAACTTCTCAAGCTTTTTAGCTCTGTAGTTGATGATAGATTAATGGAGTCAAAAATACCTGCCATAGAGAAACACAGAGATGCTTACGTAAAGATAAGGATAATAGAAAGCCTAGATGAACTAGCTTTAGGATTAAAATTACTAAAGGAAGGGTTTAGCAGGAACTCCGCTAATAAAGTATTTCAGTCTTGGAAGGCAATAATAAGTGCATTAACAGTCATAAACCTTGAGAAAATGCCTAGAAACGAAAAAGAGAAGGAGTGGTATTATAAGTCTGGATTCCTTGCCCCTACCACTGGATTAAAAGGAATTTCACAGAGGCTTGAAGAACTTGGATATAAGGTAAATTCCCTAACTTCAGTTGCGTTAGAATTACATAGGTATGCTTATAATGGACTTTATAAAGGGGCGAGCTACTATTACGAAAGGGAAGAAGCTATTAATGACATCATTTACTTGTCTAAGGAAATTATGAAGGTTATAAAAGAATTCTTTAAGGAATATTGGGATGAGGAAATTGAAGAACATTACAACCTTGCTGAGAAGGAATTGATGAAATAGCCTTGGATAACACACTTTCACTATTTAAAGAAAAGATTTATATTTATGGGTTACTAGATGGGAAGGTATGGGTAAGGAGTTTATATTAACAATTGATGACAGAGGCAGAATTACTATACCTAAAGAAGTGAGAGAACTAATTATGAGTGTGGAAGATTCTAAAATAGTACTAGAGCCCATAGTAGTAGACGTTGACAAATATTATGGAATATTTAGGAAAGATTTGGGAAACGTGTAATTTACTAAAGGAAGCGTTAACTGAGGTATTCTGACTTCCTTATTAGTCAGATCTGACTGGGGTGTAGGCCGTTGACTTCCTTGAGTGTAGAGCTCCCCCACCCTGGAACGGTAGACCCAAAATCTTTTTACAAAATAATTCTGATAGAATAATAGAGACTTTTGGGGTATTAAGGCCTTTCTCTCCTTCACTACTAAGTTTGTTTTTCGCGTGTTGGTGCTCTACTCCTTGCATATTCAAGGAGATGATGGGGAGGGAAGAGTTTAGACTATTGCTCATTCTCTTGTTCTCAATTGATTTATTCACAGAGAATTTTCCATCTGGTAGAAACGCTTATTTACACTATAGATTTATTTTCAAGGAGATGATTTTGGGTCTACCGTTTAGGGCGGGGAGGAAGTCAGAGTTTAGACGAATATCTTAACCTAAGTTCGTAATTCATCATTATACTTCTTACTAGGTTAAACGTATGACGGCAAAAGTGATGATAAAAAACATGGATGAGCAGCTTTATAGAATGCTGAAAGCAAAGGCTGCACTGATGGGAATTAGCGTATCTGAAGCAATACAACAAGCAATATCCTTATGGCTTAACCTCACCGAAGGAATATACGATTACAATTACATCGTACTCAAGACAAATCCGGAGGCATTGAAAGCTTATAAGGAAGGGAAATATGTCTTGGCTTGTGATGGAGAGTTCATTGGCGCATTCGACAGTGAGAAAGAAGCTATTGAAATGGGAAAGGGGCATAAAAAGTGTATGTTAGGAAGTAAAAATTACGAGCAAGAAGTAGGAGAGTGGGGATGGTCATCGATTGCTTTAGAATAAATGATAAACCTATTTTACCAGTTGACAGATCCTTATAATTCTGATTCCTTGTAGATTTATTCTATCCTGATTGAATGTTAAAGTGACAGATCCTTATAATGGAAACTCCGTGGAAATTGAAGCTTTAGTGGATACTGGTTTTTCTGGTTATCTTTTAATTCCTCCTTCTGTTTACAATATTGAACTTGAAAACCAGAGAGTTTATGCAACGCTTAACGGAATTGTTAAAACTAGAGTTGCTAAGGCTATTATAAAAATAGAACTAGACACATTCGTTGAAAGCCCCATCATGGGTAGGGAAATCTCCCTCCTAGGGAGAGAATTACAAAAGATGTTACATATGGAATTTAAAAAGGGGAAGGAAGTTTGCTTAGAAGATCATTAATACTCTCCACTCCTCTGAATCCGAATTCGTATTAACGTTTAGCTCATGCGAGGCTGCTAAAGTTCCTAGTCAAACTTGCAATTATTAGCCTTCTTTCATATTCAACAAAACTTAAGCAACCTTTAATCTCAACTTAAGTTATTCAAAGCACTAAACATTCAACAGTAACTTTTCCTCTTTTAGCAACTTATCTTTATTAATCACTTAAATATTATTTTGACAAGTATGCTAATAATATTGATGATCTAATAACTGCTCTCAAGAATAGTGAAGTTACGAAGATTACCCCTAAGTTGAGCCACGGGTAAACTTTTATAACCAACGATGCATAATATCTTTCACCTAACATGAACTGAAAGATGTGAAGAAATTTGCGATTTGTTGTGTTAATACGTTTCCAATAATGAGAAATTTTTTACATTCGTCTTTTAATTTCTAAAGAAGAAGAGTTAACTTTAAATAAAAGCATGAATACAAGGGTATAATGAGATGTATCGTATGAACACCACAGACCGCAATTCAAAGATAATCCCTCATTCTAAAAGTAGTGGATACTATGTAGTAGATGGCATTAGCTTACTGCCAATATTGGAAAAAGAGATAAGAGTAGATGAAGAAGTGGAACTAAGGAGAATAGAACCAAAGAGTCCACTTGTTAATTCTGTATCGAGTATAGCTAATGACATTTGCGGTATTTCAACTCCTCCTATGGTAACTTACACAATAGAAGATGCAATGAAGAAGAAGCTAAAAGTGCCTAATTTCAGTAGAAAACTGGAATACGATGGAATTTACGGAAAGCCAGATATAATAACTGTGGAAGGAGACATCATTGAATTAAAATCCACGACAAGAAAGAGCCCTTCCGATTTGACAATGTGCAAAGGCTCAATCCAAAGCATGATTTATGGTGTGTTAAAGGTAATGAGCGATAAGGAAAAAGTACACTATCCCAGGCTTTACGTTGCAGTAGGCTATTACAAACGTTCTAACGACTTTACTGCTATATTGAATAGAATAGAAATATACACTGTAAATATAAAAATCGAAGGTCTTAGCTTACTCAACAACGTTATGACTCAGTACAAAGCTGAGTATATTCTCAATAAATTAAAGTCCAAGGTAATTAAAAAGCATAAGGCGTCAATACCTGCAATTCCCGTGAGACCATGATTTCAAGCCTAACCTCTACTAGGCTTATCTTATATATTCCAGTTAATGAAAGGGTAAAATTACTGAAGAAAAGGGGTGTAAAGGACTTTGCAGAAGAATTGGCAATGAAGCTTTATGGCAGGTATAAGTACACTTTTAATGAGACTACTAAGAATATGATACTTAATGTTGTTAATAGTTACCTAAGGATGGAGAACTTAAGTAGAGGTTATATGATTTGGATTTATGGCTTACCATTGCCCTTAGCATATCCTGACGCGATAGCAAAGGATACTGTGATTGAAATAAAACCGGAAGAGAACCTACAGCATGCCACGTTACAAGTCCTACTTTACGCCAGCGTGCTAACAAAGGTTTTCAAAAGAGTGAGGCCTTTACTAATATCCGTCAGCCACGATGGAGAAAGTAAAATCTCGGGAATAAACGTTTACTCAGTGCTCTTCATGAACTCGCCAATAATTACTGGAGCAGAGGCTAGGATAATAATGGTAGAAATAATCAGAGAACTGGCGGGGAAATCAAATGTACTTAATAGCTGAAGTTTACGTTTCACCCTCAAACAACGCAGTTATACCGCCTTTCACCTCAAAGGTTGGTAAAACTATGTTAGGAGGAGTTAAAGATGGGATTTCAGTCTCACCGCTGAAGAAAGGAGGGAAATATCTGGTGAAGTACTCTAATTTACCAACGTTAATGGAAGTTGAGGAAGGAGAAATTTACTCCTTCGAAGTAGGGGGCAAAAGCGAGGACGTTGTTGAAGCACTGATAAACCTGCAGGAGAGGAAGGCGTTTAACACTACGTGGAAGGTAGAGAACGTGAAAATGAGGGAAGTCAAAGTGGAAAGGAAGGATTTAGTTGAAGTAGAGTTGTTAACCCCTGCACTATTGGTAGACCCGTTTAAAAAAGACAGAAAGAAGAGGTTTACTAACGCTTTCTTTGTGACATTTGCTGTTAACTACATGGACCACTTCCACGTATCTAGGGAGGAATATGTAAGGGTCGCCTTATCTTTAGAAGAAAAGGTTAGGGAGGAACCTTCAACCATGAAATATGTGAAAGTTACCTACGCAGGCAAGGAGGTCTTAGGAATGATGGGAAAGTTTCGATATTCAATTTTGGAGAAGGACGAGGAAATCTATGCCGTTCTAGAAAACGCTCTTGCAAAGGGCATTGGAAGCTCAAGGAAGAACGGGTTCGGAAGAATAAGCTTGAAGTGAGGTGTTCAAATTGGGTTTTAACTGCCCAGTTTGTGGAAAAGCATTTGGCAGTATGACCGGATTGAGAAAGCACTTTAGAAAGAATCACTCCAACCTTGACCGTTGTCCCGTATGCAATAAGAAAGTAAATAACTTGGCAAAGCACGTAATGAGGATGAAGGATGAAGACCACCAAGTACTATGGTACCTCTACAATAACCTCAGGGGTCTAAGGAACAAAGAGCTAAAGACTAGAATAAGGATGATAGCGAAGGAGAAGTTGAGTAGAGGTAGTACGGAGGTTCATTTTAAGTCAATAATTTTTTCATTTTCTAATAACTTTGCTCATTTTAAGTTTTAATTTGTATTAGTGCTTTTCCTTAATTTTTCTTAGAAAATATATTAAACTTCAAATTCTGGAATTTATTAGCCCTTGAATTACGATTATTTAAAATTTTACGGATATAAGGAAAATTATAGCTCTCTAGAGCAGTAGTAAAGTTACGTAACTGCAATAATGCCCAATTGCTGTCGGCTGAAAGGCTTGAGAAAGAAGGACTCGAAGAGAGTTTAACGGCAATGCATGTAAAGACTTTAGAGAATGAAGAGGTGCCTGCAATGGCGATCTACGATTCACATTCTTAAGCGGGTGTTAGTGGGAAAAGTTCAGAAGTGCAAATAGCCAACTGATAGAGCTTACTATCTGATTATGAATACTTTTTCTACCTCCTAAGCTATTTTACCGTTGTAGTAGATCCTTTGAAGGATGTCAACCAAGGAGAACTAGCGGATACCTTCGTTTATAAAGATAGGCTTTACATGTACAAAGAGAAGTCAACTCTTATCAAGGTAAAGCTTACCTAATCTGTCATTCCCTATAAAAATTATATTATATAAACTCCATATAAATATACATATAAATTAAATATGATGTTATAAACTCACCATTCACTTCCTCAAAAAAATTTCATATTTTAGCCTTACTTTCTTAAAAACATTCAAGTTTAACGTTCTATATATTATTTATCTTCTCTAATTTTTTGGCTAAGTATTACTAGTATTACGTATTACAAAGTTTTTATAGAAGTGGTTCAAATCTACAATTGTCTAGATCTTCACAAGAAAGAGAAAAACTTTGCTGCCAATAGCAGGCATAGTAACCTATTCCGCAACGTCCTTCAAAAGGTTGAGCTAATATTTGTAGAAAGCCCGATATGTCGTGATTAGCTCCTTTGCACTAGACCTGCAAAATGACCAGCCATAATACTCGGAGAACCGCTTATGATTTCAGATTATGGAGACAATATGGTAATATGTAGTGCCTACAATTATTCCTCAACATTTGCAATGAAGGTCAAGTACTTGAGAGAGCCTATATTCACATGCCTCAGCAAGGCAACAACGCTTCTCCCCGTGCGCAGTTAGACCCTCAAGTTACGTAATACTGCCAAAGAACAAGGATGTGGGTCTTTTCACTACGTACCTGCCAAGGTATAACTTAAAATATGCAAAATAGGTAGCAAGTCTTAGTGAAATGAAAGTCTGAATAAACGGAAAATAGCTTACTTCCCATACTCTGCATTCTTATGCTTTCTAAACCCAATATTTTAAATTCCTTTCACCGCAATACATATAATATACAAAATTATTTTAAGTATTATGGAATTCGGAGAAGCAATAAAATCGCTCTTCAGCTTGCTCTCCTCACTAGATCAACCCTACTTAGGAGTCTCTCCTACTTCAAACATAGAGGATTCAACGCCAGTTGAAGTAGAAGATGAATTAGGAGAATGCGAGAGCTTGACTACTTTCTCATTCCTAGACTCCTCCTCAAGGATGATGAACGTTAAAGGGGCTAACATATATTTCGCCTCGCTTTACGCAGATCTAATTAATGAAAAGCTAATGATACCCATCAAGATAGAAGTTCCTTTCATGGCAATAAAAGCCTCTGACGAAGTTAGGAAATTAATTGAAGGAGATCCAACTCTTTCCAAGATAATTGCACTAAATAACGTTAACGGAGAACCTTACTCGCCTGATTACAAGGACGATAATATACTAGATGAGCTGAGGATCTCTTTGGAAAATTACGCAATAGAAAAATCAGCTTACGTAACAATAGTTGACGGTCCAATAATCCCGGGTCCTTATATACAAATGGTGGGAGAACCTTACAAATCAGCTTTTATAAAATTGGCAAACCAACGCAAGAAGGATAATTTAATAGGAATAGTAAAGAGGTTAAATTACAGCAGGAAACTAAGGAGGTCGGGGCTAGTAAATGACTCAAAGCTGAGTAACGCAACAGACGACGTAATAGTTGAATACTTAGGAAGGGGAAAAGACTTCTACACAACTCCCATACTGAAGGAAGAAGTCGATATTGGAGGAAAGAAATACATTAGGTACATGGTTTATGTAAAAGTCAGAGAAGGAGTATTCAGGGTTGAAAGCCTAGACAAAGATTTACTTTGCAAAGGAGTTTACACTGCAAGAAAATACTCATCATACCGCGGAATACCGGAATTCATAGAAGTTGCTGACAAAATGGCAAAGAGGCTAAGCGCTTCAGCCTTCATTCTTGCCTTTAACATAGCAAGAGTTACTACGGGAGTAAATTATGAAGATTGGGAAAACCTGAGAATTGCTGAACTAGACTCAGGTGAGTAAAAATGGAGGAAACTTCGCCTTCTGATATGATAGAAGAAGCTAAGAAAAGGGCAAGAGGAACAATAATAGGCATGGTTTCCAGAGTTTACCCCGCAGAGTACGGAGAAGAAGAAAGGGAAGTTAAGATAGAAGTCTCCTTTGACACTTACTTGAGAAGTAAAATACTTATAGGCTCTTACCTAGGCATTTCCTTACCCATTTCAAGGACTTTAATGCTATCTAGGGTTAAGGCAGTTGCGAGGCAAGACATACTTTCAATATCAAAAGTACCTTCCTTGTTCCCTCAAGAGAACCCAAGCGGTATAGTAACTCCCTTGATAATTACCGTAGAACTGCTCTCAGAGGAAGTTAACGGAGAAGTTGTGCCTCCTTCTTCTCCAATTGACCCTCAAAGCCCCGTTTTCTTACCGTCACTAGACTTCATAAAGGAAATGCTTGGAATTCCAGAGGAAGGAGTAAGGATAGGAAAAGTTATGGAAGGTTATAGGGAAATTGAAGTTGACGTAAAGCTCAGCAAAGAGGCGTTAAAACACCACGTCCTAGTTGTTGGAACAACGGGAGCTGGTAAAACTAACTTGCTAAAGGTAATTATGAAGAACTCAGAGACACCCCTAATTGTATTTGACATCCAAGGAGATTACATAAAGCCGGCAGTAGATATGGGAGGCTCAATAATAGTTCCAATGACTAGGGACTACGAAATGGGAGTTACTCAATTTGTCGACGTCTTCCTAAAGAGGAGTAACTTGACGGGGTATAAAATAAGCAAGGTGGAAGAGAACAAACTAGTCTTAAGCAACGGAAACTCCTCCTTTAACCTTTATTTAATAGGCTTCAGACTGCCAGAAAATTACGAACTATTGCCAGACGTTTCCCCTTACTTCACTCCTCAAGGGGGCGAATTCTTTAAGATAATTTCAAAAGAATGCGTAGGTAAGAACGACGTTATTGACGATTGGGAAGATAATTGCAGGGATTACATGAAGCATATGAATATGCACCAGGAAACTCAGAAAAACATAATTAGGTCCGTTTACTTACTTTCTCAGAGCGGAATAATTGACGTATCCTTTGGCAACGGCTATTACAAAGAGCCAAACTACGAGGAAATAATGAAAAGCAAGGCAGTAGTAGATTTAAGGTGGGCTTTAGAGAGGGAAGTGAATTCAGCAACGATTGCCTCCTTCATCATTATTAGTAAGATATTCAAGATAATAGACGACCGCTATAAGAAAGAGGGGAAGGAAACCGAGTATTTAATGATCTTCGACGAGGCTCACGAATATTTCCCACAAGGGAGGAGGGAAGAAAACAAGGAACCCCTTGAGAGGTTAATTAATAAGATAATGAGACTGGGGAGGGTAAGGGGGATTGGCACTATCTTGGCGACGCATAGGCCTACGGACTTAAACGACCTCATTCTTACTTTGACTAATACGAAAATTGCAATGAGGGCTGACGAAGACGCGTTAAAGAGGATCGGAATGGAAAAGTACTCAAAAATGCTGAATGCCTCGCCACCGGGTTTTGGAATAATATCGTCTTACACGATAAAAGTGAACAACTTAGCCTTTAGGAGTGAAAAGTACGAATCTGGAGAAGAAATCTTCAATCCATTTAAAGAAGAATTTATGGAGTGAAAAGTACGAATAGGAGTTTGACTCTAACCACTTCATAGGCTCCGGAGTTCTTTTATTTTCTTATTCTAATGGGTAGTATTGACCCCCAAGTCTTTGCAAATTCTCCTACTATCGTTAGAAATCCTTGTCCTCTGCTCAGCATCCCAAGTCTTTGCAAATTCTCCTATGTTACCCCTTTTATTACACTTGATTATAGACCCCGGCATTATTGCTGGATAAATGGGCCTCCTTACGTTGTAAGCGATATTGAAACCTAGACCTATTAGCCCAATTTTTATTGGAAGCCCTTCAACTAAAACGTCAGCTAACTTGCCACAGTTCTTAATCTCTATATTGTAAAAATTGTCAATACTTATTATGTCGTCTTGGGGGGGATAAAATCAATTACTAAGCCGTAATCTCCATTTTCGGGAGGAGTAAAATTAAAGCGCTCTATTTTTACTACTCTCTCCTCCCATTACGTAGTCACTAACAAAAGGGCTATGCACCTAAAAGTTTGGAAACAAGTGGACTTATCAACTCCTGGCTTAACAGTAAGTCTAGTTAATCCAATCAAACATATCAGGAATGCTGCTACAGATGTTATATTCTGGCATAGAGGTCCTCAGATTCAGTAAAACCACCAAAGGAGACGAGCTAATTGCAAAACTGCACAGCATGGGCTTTGAATAATGACGCAACTATTTTTTACACATTCTCCAAAAACGTCTTTTTACCTTCTTGGAGAAAATAGGCAATGCTCCAATCATTTAAAAGAACTTAGGCAAATCGTGTAGGCATGTCACCTCCACGGCTTATTAGTATTGAACTCCTCTGAAAGGGCTTTAATTTACCTCTTCTGCAACCTTGAGGCTTAAATAACATTGCCTTACTCTCCAGCCCCAGACGAGGTCTAGTCTTATGACTTCATAAGAGACTCTTACCTATAACCCCCACTTTGATTTAGTTTACCCGTTTCTATTTTTATTCTAGAATGAAGAATTTAATTGGACTATAATCGTATCACTTTAAATCTGTGTGAATCCTTCTATCTAGGTAGCAGTTCTTCAATATGGCGCCCTATAGCATCTGGTATGGATTTTTCTATCTAGGAAATCCTTGCTTATAAAAGGCTAATTTATTTCCTTGACGTAATTTCTAGTTCCTCCAAGAGCTTACGCACAAAGTCATCATCCACTATAATTAATTTGACCTCGGAATTTTTACCACCTTCATCGACAGCGATTTATTAACCTTAACGTCTACTGGTCGTACCCTCAACTAAATTCTACTTTTTACTCTCGGTTCTTCCTTATTCCAACTACATATAGAGTAAACGAATATGTAATCGAGTTTCTTTCAGTTCTTCCTTATTCCAACAATATAACGCTGAAATATTTTCAATTGTTGAGCGCTTTCAGTTCTTCCTTATTTCAACCATCATTAAACATTGCACTCGCAAAGTCAGCGTAGCTTTCAGTTCTTCCTTATTTCAACATGATGCTGTTGTAAATTATACTAGGTGGATGTAGCTTTCAGTTCTTCCTTATTTCAACATAAGTTTTATGGGCTTACGCCCCCAATATCTCACTTTCAGTTCTTCCTTATTTCAACGAGCCGTTACTAATGAAGAGAAATTGTGGACAACACTTTCAGTTCTTCCTTATTTCAACACGTAAGCCAGTGCGTAAAGTAGAGTGTCTGCAACCTTTCAGTTCTTCCTTATTTCAACTGGTAATACCTTGTAATTGGTAATACTTTGCATATCTTTCAGTTCTTCCTTATTTCAACACACGATGAGCAACACCAACAACGCGTCGCTTAGCTTTCAGTTCTTCCTTATTTCAACAATCAGGAAGAAGAAAAGCCTATGTTTAAAAAATCTTTCAGTTCTTCCTTATTTCAACTTTACCAATTATTTATGCCGGCAATCCGATATCAACTTTCAGTTCTTCCTTATTTCAACTTACAGAGAAACGTTTATAAATAAAAACATCAAACTTTCAGTTCTTCCTTATTTCAACAGTCGAATAATTATGACATAAACATAACTACTTACTTTCAGTTCTTCCTTATTTCAACACTACATGGGTTTCCATGTTAGCCTAATTGTGGACTTTCAGTTCTTCCTTATTTCAACTTCTCTTCTTCAAGATCCACTTCAACTTCATTATCTTTCAGTTCTTCCTTATTTCAACCTTTACACCAAGTATTAATGATAAAGCGTCAGCTGTCTTTCAGTTCTTCCTTATTTCAACTTTCACCCCCGTGGCATTATGAGGAATCACGAACTTTCAGTTCTTCCTTATTTCAACAGAGGACTCGTCAGGAGCCTAAAAAACAAAGGTCTGGCTTTCAGTTCTTCCTTATTTCAACTCATGTTTGAGCAGTATTTAAGCCAAAAAGGTTTCTTTCAGTTCTTCCTTATTTCAACTAAAAAATTGGACGATTTTGAGTTAGCCGAAATGATTCTTTCAGTTCTTCCTTATTTCAACTTGTTATAAGTGTAAAGCCCCTTCTCGAGTCCTACCTTTCAGTTCTTCCTTATTTCAACAAAGAACAACATAAGAAGCTAAAGAAATACTGTATCTTTCAGTTCTTCCTTATTTCAACTCTTTCAATTCTGAAAATGATCTTGCCCCTAACCACTTTCAGTTCTTCCTTATTTCAACCTGCTCTGGAAAATTTTGTAAACTTTTTGGCAAGCTTTCAGTTCTTCCTTATTTCAACTATATCCGGATAAACGCACATACTACAGACTTACCTTTCAGTTCTTCCTTATTTCAACGCGGTAGAGCGAGTGATGGTTCTAGATGCTTTGTCTTTCAGTTCTTCCTTATTTCAACCTTTCATAATTTGTGAATCAGAAATTTTCACAGTCTTTCAGTTCTTCCTTATTTCAACTAGAGACAATCGTTTTAGAACCGACAGATAATGGCTTTCAGTTCTTCCTTATTTCAACCATATGGCATAAGCGTAATACCATTATCGCCACACTTTCAGTTCTTCCTTATTTCAACCTGATACCGAGGCTAAGAAGAAGGAGGTGGGGCTCTTTCAGTTCTTCCTTATTTCAACTAAGAAAAAGGAATCTGAAGGCAAGGCTCACAGTCTTTCAGTTCTTCCTTATTTCAACTGGAAGTCAGAGCCAGGCATCTCCTCTTCCCAATCTTTCAGTTCTTCCTTATTTCAACGCGTCACAAGCCCACTTGTGATTATTCCGTGTAACTTTCAGTTCTTCCTTATTTCAACTAAATCCCCTTCTTCTTTGTCCATCTGTATACCCCCTTTCAGTTCTTCCTTATTTCAACTTTATGTTTGTTTTTTTGATCCTGATGGTTGGTTCTTTCAGTTCTTCCTTATTTCAACAGAAGGCAAAGCATAAAACAAAAGCGCCAAGTGGCTTTCAGTTCTTCCTTATTTCAACCCAGTCACTTCGTTCGGCGTTTCACGCCTCACTTCTTTCAGTTCTTCCTTATTTCAACTGGGGCAGATTGCGGATCTTCAGCTTTGTATTTCTTGTCTTTCAGTTCTTCCTTATTTCAACTGGGGCAGATTGCGGATCTTCAGCTTTGTATTTCTTGTCTTTCAGTTCTTCCTTATTTCAACTTTTTGTTTTAATATTACTACTTCTCAATTTACAACTTTCAGTTCTTCCTTATTTCAACCATTCTCAACTATGTCATAAACTGGTCTAGCTGGCTTTCAGTTCTTCCTTATTTCAACTTCAAAGATAGTGAAGCCACATTCAGAATCAGAACTTTCAGTTCTTCCTTATTTCAACGGATATCAGCTCTGGGAAGAAAACGTCTGGGACGCTCCACTTTCAGTTCTTCCTTATTTCAACTGTGCGTTGATTTTCACGTCTTTTTCACGTTCTTTTTACGTTCTGTGTAGATTAATTTACGTGAATCTAAGATAAAAACTTTACTTTTCACTAAAATTGAGGAAATGCAAAGTAGAAAAACTCTATCTCTCGATTTTTTGAAAGTAAGTTTTCAACACAAAAGTTTTTAAAGGGTATTTAAACCCCGGGAAAAGACGTGAGCGAATTTACGTAAGAATCTACCTGAAAAAATTTCCCAGATTATGAACATTTTCAAATTCCCTTGTTTTTAGATGAAATTGAAAGGGGATAAATAATCAAAGTAGATAGAAAAATACATCACCTCACAAACCTACATGAAAAAATATCAATTATAGTAAAAATATTACATAAAACTATTTACTCCTTTATATTAATTGTATTACAAAACTCTTATAGATACATCTGATGATAATATAATCCTTAACAAACTTACTACCTACGTGAAATTAAGATTTCAAAGTTTCATTAAGCTTTTCAAAATGTTATGATAACTTCTTGTTGAAGAGAAATACTCACTCAGATTAGCCTTCGTATTCATGAATATTAAATTAGCTATTTTTAATTTCAGCATTACATACGCCAGCAGTAATTACAAACTTCTCGAAATCGAATTGTACTTAAGTTATTGACATAACCATAAACTATATTTGACGTACGACGATAATATTTCCCTAGCTTAAGTTATTGACATAACCATAAATGTACAACGAAGTTCTATTGCATTGCCTTTTTCAATATTGCGCTTTTTAACTGAGGATAAAATTTATTATTTTTATTTAAAAACATATTTTATGATATTAGTCCTTACTAACCCATTAAAGATAGACAGGAAATCTAGATCAGAGTTGATAGTTTCTTTTAAGGATTATTCTAGGAATTATAATTTGAGAGATATAACGGGGGTAGTAATACTTGGTTCCTCGACCTTAATACCTTCGGGAGTAGTTTCGTTATTATCATCGATGAACATTCCTTTAATTATATCTAACAAATTAGGAGTTGCAGTTTGTTCTCCCACGTTGGTGGTCATGCTTTCGGAAGTCAGGGGAAAAGCAATATAAATTAACTGACGAAGAGAAGTTGGAGATTGCCAGGAACTTCATCTTAGCAAGGTTTAGCGGGCTATCTAACTTGTTAAAGTATTACAAACTAGATCCTCCACAGCTAGTAGACAATAATGACTTGTTGGTATGGGAAGCGATAAACAGTAGGCTCTTCTGGGATAAGATATTTAACCTTTTTCCCAAGGAAGTTAGAGATATAGGAAGAAAACCGAGGCACTCTGATCCTTTCAATAAGTCATTATCTCTAGCTTACGCCCTACTTTACGCAATATGTACTAGGGCTTTACTTTCCTTCGGTTTTGATCCAACTTATGGGTTCATGCACAAGTCTAGGTACTCTACAGCCTTATCCTTTGACTTTTCAGAAATGTTTAAGCCAATTGCAATTCACGCCGTAATTAGGGCATATAAGAAAGGTTTATCGTTGGACAAAGAAGGGGAGCTATCGAAGGACAGCGTTAATAAGGTGTCTAAGGAGTTTTTCGACTTAATTAGTAAAAAACAAAATAATGAAAGTATATATAAGGCAATCTATAATAGGGCTTTAAAGCTCTCCCAATATATAAGGAAAAAAGATAAGAGCATAAAGTACACCTTCACTTACGATCCAAGGAAATTATCATAGCTGAGAGCAGTCGATTTAATAGTCGCATCATAAAACGTCTAATTGTAGATTAAAGTAAATGCTTTTTTACAATGTTAAAATTCACGCCATGTCTAATTGTAGATTGAAGTAAAGAAGACCTCCTTAAATACTGTGGGCTAGGGTTCTCACTAATCGATATTATTCGGAGAGGCTATCATGGAGTTATAAGTACTAAGCTTCTAGTAAATTAAGAATATGCACTGTTGGGATACTTTCTAGGCGACCTTGTAACCTGTTCGGACTGTTGGGAATAAACCCATTCCGTTTTCGAGCAGAAAACTTAGGACTAATAAACCAAGCACATAGTTTCGAGAACAAATTGACCTTCAAATTGGAGTAAAGCCTACGCAGGTAGTAATTATCTATGTATAGAATACACTGGACACGTATTCATCAGATCACAGTTGCTGCAAGCCCACTTAATTTTATTGTATATTCGTTCTGCTGCTTCCTCGGGATTCTTAGGTGTGGTGAATAACGACCTTATCTTCCTCGGAAAGTTTGAATACTTTAACCACCTTATTCCTTTATTATATATAATGAGACCTATTACCGGGTGTGAAGTATAATAAATTGCAGAGGCCATGTAGAAAAGCATTTCTCCTTCTAAGTGCCTTACTGTGTCTGAAATCGTTACCTCGGCTATTAGACTTACGTAATCTTTCTTAGTTTTTATAATTGCAAAATAATCCGGTTTCCCTCTGATTACAAAAACTTTATCCCTAACGTAAGATAATGTGAACTCGGGCTCCACTTTATCTACGAGTAATTTATTCTTAAGGGCTTCTCTTAAAGAGTTTATAACCATTTCACTTATCCTATCGTGGATTGGTTTAAGGTGATTTACATAAAGGGGAGTGGTATAATTTAATTGCCCACAATTCTCTAGGATTTGGTATTTCATCATTGGACATAACTTTGCCCAGCTTAATTCCGTTGCAGTTAACTTACAATACCTCATATTTTCTTTCTGATAGCTTTCTACAATCTCCTTTAGTACAATTGACGGAAGACTCGTACTCGCTGTCTCGTATGACGACAATATACAAGTTATCGCCTTCTTCAAGGTGTTTTTTAGCCATGTCGGAGATAAGGAATGCTGTTTTATATCCGCCAATGCCCGCGTATACTGATCTGTTGACCATGGAAAGTCCAAGACGTCTGAGGTATCTCCTGATTTTTCCTCTGACTTTTTCAGACGATATGTCAAAAGCTACCACCACATACATTATTTATATATTATGCAAATATTTATATATGAATCCTTCTAACTTCGTGCTACGTAATCTCTTCTTGCTCTTCTGTTTCTTGACGATTTTCCCATCAACGTGCAACTAGATGAGCGTTTTACTGAAGACCTCGACTGATGTTTATCAGTTCTAGCTTAGTGCAACATAATTCGGTTAGGGCTACTGATTCCTGCCTTAATTTACTAAAAGCTGGTTAAGGATCATATAACGGGCTTTTTACTGCAGAGATGTACAGTGGTTAACTATTGAAAGTGACTATATTATCCATGGACCAAGAGCCAAAAATACTGCTAAGGTGTAACTATTGAAAGTGACTACATAGTGGCGCTTTTAATCATATGCTCTACGTGTCTTACGTTCATTAAACGAAGCATATTTTTCTACAAATGAATAAAGTCCTAAACGTTCAGTAATTCTGACTATCTAATTGTAGTAACAGTTATGCAAAAACCTGTTCTCCAACTGAAAACGTTTTCTAAGCATGATATAGAAAATATTAAACCAAATAGTTTTATGTAATATTTTTACTATAATTGATATTTTTTCATGTAGGTTTGTGAGGTGATGTATTTTTCTATCTACTTTGATTATTTATCCCCTTTCAATTTAACCTAGAAAGTAGGGAAGTTTGTAATAATCTCTTTTTTCAGATAATTGTTCATGTAGATTCTTACGTAAATTCGCTCACGTCTTTTCCCGGGGTTTAAATACCCTTTAAAAACTTTTGTGTTGAAAACTTACTTTCAAAAAATCGAGAGATAGAGTTTTTCTACTTTGCATTTCCTCAATTTTAGTGAAAAGTAAAGTTTTTATCTTAGATTCACGTAAATTAATCTACACAGAACGTAAAAAGAACGTGAAAAAGACGTGAAAATCAACGCACAGTTGAAATAAGGAAGAACTGAAAGCCATCAATTCACCCAGACAGTACTAAGGACAACAGTTGAAATAAGGAAGAACTGAAAGGTTTTTTTAATGTACAAACAAGAATTAAAGCAAGTTGAAATAAGGAAGAACTGAAAGCAACTTTTGCAAAATTCTCCCGGCTTCTTGTCTTGTTGAAATAAGGAAGAACTGAA
>NZ_WFIY01000003.1 GCF_009729545.1 Acidianus infernus | reverse complement strand
CGTGGAGGAATGGGGAACATGGAAGTTTAGGCCTTTCAGTTCTTCCTTATTTCAACTAGTACTTCCACACATACCCAGTCCCATACGGAACTTTCAGTTCTTCCTTATTTCAACTATTACATAAGAAGGGTGGAATGAATGAATTGCCTCTTTCAGTTCTTCCTTATTTCAACCGTGCGTCGATTTTCACGGCTTTTTCACGTTCTTTTTGCGTTCTGTGTAGATTAATTTGCGTGAATCTAAGATAAAAACTTTACTTTTCACAAAAAGTGAGGAAATGCAAAGTAGAAAAAGTTTATCTCTCGATTTTTTGAAAGTAAGTTTTCAACACAAAAGTTTTTAAAGGGTATTTAAACCCCGGGAAAAGACGTGAGTGAATTTACGTAAGAATCTACATGAAAAAATTTCCCAAATTATGAACATTTTCAAATTCCCTTGTTTTTAGAAGAAATTGAAAGGGGATAAATACTCAAAGTAGATAGAAAAATACATCACCTCACAAACCTACATGAAAAATATCAATTATAGTAAAAATATTATATAAAACTATTTACTCCCTTATATTAATTGTATTACAAAACTCTTATAGATACATCTAATGATAATATAGTCCTTAACAAACTTACTACCTACGTGAAATTAAGATTTCAAAGTTTCATTAAGCTTTTCAAAATGTATGATAACTTCTTATTGAAGAGAAATAGTCACTCAGGTTAGCCTTCGTATTCATGAATATTAAATTAGCTATTTTTAATTTCAGCATTACATACGCCAGCAGTAATTACAAACTTCTCGAAATCGAATTGTACTTAAGTTATTGACATAACCATAAACTAACGTACGACGATAATATTTCCCTAGCTTAAGTTATTGGCATAAATGTACAACGAAGTTCTATTGCATTGCCTTTTTCAATATTGCGCTTTTTAACTGAGGATAAAATTTATTATTTTTATTTAAAAACATATTTTATGATATTAGTCCTTACTAACCCATTAAAGATAGACAGGAAATCTAGATCAGAGTTGATAGTTTCTTTTAAGGATTATTCTAGGAATTATAATTTGAGAGATATAACGGGGGTAGTAATACTTGGTTCCTCGACCTTAATACCTTCAGGAGTAGTTTCGTTATTATCATCGATGAACATTCCTTTAATTATATCTAACAAATTAGGAGTTGCAGTTTGTTCTCCCACGTTGGTGGTCATGCTTTCGGAAGTCAGGGAAAAGCAATATAAATTAACTGACGAAGAGAAGTTGGAGATTGCCAGGAACTTCATCTTAGCAAGGTTTAGCGGGCTATCTAACTTGTTAAAGTATTACAAACTAGATCCTCCACAGCTCGTAGACAATAATGACTTGTTGGTGTGGGAAGCGATAAACAGTAGGCTCTTCTGGGATAAGATATTTAACCTTTTTCCCAAGGAAGTTAGAGATATAGGAAGAAAACCGAGGCACTCTGATCCTTTCAATAAGTCATTATCTCTAGCTTACGCCCTACTTTACGCAAATGTACTAGGGCTTTACTTTCCTTCGGTTTTGATCCAACTTATGGGTTCATGCACAAGTCTAGGTACTCTACAGCCTTATCCTTTGACTTTTCAGAAATGTTTAAGCCAATTGCAATTCACGCCGTAATTAGGGCATATAAGAAAGGTTTATCGTTGGACAAAGAAGGGGAGTTATCGAAGGACAGCGTTAATAAGGTGTCTAAGGAGTTTTTCGACTTAATTAGTAAAAAACAAAATAATGAAAGTATATATAAGGCAATCTATAATAGGGCTTTAAAGCTCTCCCAATATATAAGGAAAAAAGATAAGAGCATAAAGTACACCTTCACTTACGATCCAAGGAAATTATCATAGCTGAGAGCAGTCGATTTAATAGTTGCGTCATAAAACGTCTAATTGTAGATTAAAGTAAATGCTTTTTTCACAATGTTAAAATTCACGCCATGTGTAATTGTAGATTAAAGTAAAGAAGACCTCCTTAAATACTGTGGGCTAGGGTTCTCACTAATCGATATTATTCGGAGAGGCTATCATGGAGTTATAAGTACTAAGTTTCTAGTAAATTAAGAATATGCACTGTTGGGATAATGTGATAGCTAACTACTTTCTAGGCGACCTTGTAACCTGTTCGGACTGTTGGGAATAAACCCTTCCTTTTTCGAGCAGAAAACTTAGGACTAATAAACCAAGCACATAGTTTCGAGAACAAATTGACCTTCAAATTAGAGTAAAGCCTACGCAGGTAGTAATTATCTATGTATAGAATACACTGGACACGTATTCATCAGATCACAGTTGCTGCAAGCCCACTTAATTTTATTGTATATTCGTTCTGCTGCTTCCTCGGGATTCTTAGGTGTGGTGAATAACGACCTTATCTTCCTCGGAAAGTTTGAATACTTTAACCACCTTATTCCTTTATTATATATAATGAGACCTATTACTGGGTGGGAAGTATAATAAATTGCAGAGGCCATGTAGAAAAGCATTTCTCCTTCTAAGTGCCTTACTGTGTCTGAAATCGTTACCTCGGCTATTAGACTTACGTAATCTTTCTTAGTTTTTATAATTGCAAAATAATCCGGTTTCCCTCTGATTACAAAAACTTTATCCCTAACGTAAGATAATGTGAACTCGGGCTCCACTTTATCTACGAGTAATTTATTCTTAAGGGCTTCTCTTAAAGAGTTTATAACCATTTCATTTATCCTATCGTGGATTGGTTTAAGGTGCTTTACATAAAGGGGAGTGGTATAATTTAATTGCCCACAATTCTCTAGGATTTGGTATTTCATCATCGGACATAACTTTGCCCAGCTTAATTCCGTTGCAGTTAACTTACAATACCTCATATTTTCTTTCTGATAGCTTTCTACAATCTCCTTTGGTACAATTGACGGAAGACTCGTACTCGCTGTCTCGTATGACGACAATATACAAGTTATCGCCTTCTTCAAGGTGTTTTTTAGCCATGTCGGAGATAAGGAATGCTGTTTTATATCCACCAATGCCCGCGTATACTGATCTGTTGACCATGGAAAGTCCAAGACGTCTGAGGTATCTTCTGATTTTTCCTCTGACTTTTTCAGACGATATGTCAAAAGCTACCACCACATACATTATTTATATATTATGCGAATATTTATATATGAATCCTTCTAACTTCGTGCTACGTAATCTCTTCTTGCTCTTCTGTTTCTTGACGATTTTCCCATCAACGTGCAACTAGATGAGTGTTTTACTGAAGACCTCGACTGATGTTTATCAGTTCTAGCTTAGTGCAACATAATTCGGTTAGGGCTACTGATTCCTGCCTTAATCTACTAAAAGCTGGTTAAGGATCATATAACGGGCTTTTTACTGCAGAGATGTACAGTGGTTAACCAGAAAGCTCTCACATTCATCCTCCGGTTGAAATACTGCAGAGATGTACAGTGGTTAACTATTGAAAGTGACTACATTATCCATGGACCAAGAGCCAAAAATACTGCTAAGGTGTAACTATTGAAAGTGACTACATAGTGGCGCTTTTAATCATATGCTCTACTTGTCTTACGTTCATTAAACGAAGCATTTTTTCTACAAATGAATAAAGTCCTAAACGTTCAGTAATTCTGACTATCTAATTCTAGTAACCGTTATGCAAAAACCTGTTCTCCAATTGAAAACGTTTTCTAAGCATGATATAGAAAATATTAAACCAAATGGTTTTATATAATATTTTTACTATAATTGATATTTTTTCATGTAGGTTTGTGAGGTGATGTATTTTTCTATCTACTTTGAGTATTTATCCCCTTTCAATTTCTTCTAAAAACAAGGGAATTTGAAAATGTTCATAATTTGGGAAATTTTTTCATGTAGATTCTTACGTAAATTCACTCACGTCTTTTCCCGGGGTTTAAATACCCTTTAAAAACTTTTGTGTTGAAAACTTACTTTCAAAAAATCGAGAGATAAACTTTTTCTACTTTGCATTTCCTCACTTTTTGTGAAAAGTAAAGTTTTTATCTTAGATTCACGCAAATTAATCTACACAGAACGTAAAAAGAACGTGAAAAAGCCGTGAAAATCGACGCACGGTTGAAATAAGGAAGAACTGAAAGTTAGCCCTAGTCTGAGTGAATTCGGCGAATCAAGTGTTGAAATAAGGAAGAACTGAAAGTTACGCATAAAACGCCATAGAAATGAGAAAAATAAGTTGAAATAAGGAAGAACTGAAAGCGCAGAGACATTCAAAGAGTTGCAAAAATTTCCGTGTTGAAATAAGGAAGAACTGAAAGTTAGCGGAAATAGCTTCGATTTACTTGTGGGAAGTGTTGAAATAAGGAAGAACTGAAAGTCAGATCCAATAGTGAACACCCCAATATCAATATTTGTTGAAATAAGGAAGAACTGAAAGCTGCCGAACACTATGTAGCATTGCTTCAACAGAATAGTTGAAATAAGGAAGAACTGAAAGTTCCAGTATTCTATTGTGTAGTCCGTAACCTCAAGTTGAAATAAGGAAGAACTGAAAGTAATACCACCCTTCTGCATCCAAAAAATCAATCCGTTGAAATAAGGAAGAACTGAAAGTATAGTACTGAGTAATGCCTTGTAAACCAATCGAGTTGAAATAAGGAAGAACTGAAAGTCACACTCATCCAAGGGGACCAGATGCCCCTTCAGTTGAAATAAGGAAGAACTGAAAGCTCAAATTTTTACCTGGCGCTCATTCCACTGGCTTTGTTGAAATAAGGAAGAACTGAAAGTTAGGCGACCCTAGGATTATGTTAGTTACTGCATGTTGAAATAAGGAAGAACTGAAAGAAGTAAATGGGAAGCTTGGCGAATTCGTATGCCGTGTTGAAATAAGGAAGAACTGAAAGATCCTTTTTTGCTTAGGAACACGTAAAAATACGGTTGAAATAAGGAAGAACTGAAAGCTGTAATTCTCCTCAACTTTTCATAGGGATTCATGTTGAAATAAGGAAGAACTGAAAGTTTTGGCAAAGTGGGCACAACGCTCAGAAGGATAGGTTGAAATAAGGAAGAACTGAAAGAAAGATACTATGTTTTACCTAACTGGAAAGGAAAGTTGAAATAAGGAAGAACTGAAAGAAGTCTCCGCCATTTCTCCGATTACCTTTTCTAGTGTTGAAATAAGGAAGAACTGAAAGTTGACTAATAGGGGGCTTTCGATAGCTGGATCGTAGTTGAAATAAGGAAGAACTGAAAGAATTGATTTTATATCTGCATATAAACGCCTCATGTGTTGAAATAAGGAAGAACTGAAAGATCTGCCTTTTGTAATTCCTCTGACTGTGGACAGGTTGAAATAAGGAAGAACTGAAAGTCGCATGTTTTCGTACCGCCATTCCTATCAGATTGTTGAAATAAGGAAGAACTGAAAGCAGACTTGTTGACATAGTGGAGAACCTGTTATTAGTTGAAATAAGGAAGAACTGAAAGTAGTCTCCCCTATATTATATACTATATGCAAAGCTTAGTTGAAATAAGGAAGAACTGAAAGAACAACTGAAGCCCCACCTTATAAGTCTCGAATAGGTTGAAATAAGGAAGAACTAAAAGTGTTTACGTTGATAACGACGTGTACGAAATTTTGGGTTGAAATAAGGAAGAACTAAAAGATATATAATATATGTATAATACATATTGTCTCATGTTGAAATAAGGAAGAACTGAAAGATCCATGAATATCATGTTCAGTACCGACGCTATTCGTTGAAATAAGGAAGAACTGAAAGTGGAGAAATGACTTTAGATGATGGAAAGGATGTAAAAGAATGCTATGTAAACGATGTTACGTGTAAAACACTAGGTATAAGCAGTAAACCTCGTTGGAGACTTCAGAGAAAGATTTTATGAACTTCATGCACGTGTGATCTTGTCTTACAATATTACGTTTAATGACGATTAGAAAGTCATCACGGTGAAAGTGTGAATATGCAAATTTGCGGGCTTTCTAATAGTGTCACTCAATGCCAGCTAGGATAAGATTATGCGGTTAAATGGTAAAAACAAGGAGTAGAAGGAAATGCTAGGACTTTTGAAGTAAATGATGGAGTTAATGTTGATTTTTAAATTTTCATTATTTAACGAAAGAAGAACGTTCGAAACGTATTTTATAGAAAGGAATGGACTGGGGCTATAGTACTACGATTGGACGAAGAAATACTCTATTAAGTCATCATAGACAAAGAGTTTATTGAGGAAGGTAAAGGAGTTTTTTCAAAACTTGTGTCGGGGCTTAAGAAGGTCGTCAATCCTAAACTACGAAAGACGTTATGGATTTAAGCCTTTAGAGCGACTGACGAATTATTACAAAAGGATACAAGAGGTATATCGGCGGGATTCCGGGCGAATTATTACAAAGAACAAGAATTTAATATAAGCCTTTAGAGCGAATAATTGTCTGAATAAGAGTTGCTATCAGCTTCTATGAGTGTGTCCAATGATTTAAATTATTTGAAACACATTCAAGATCAATATCAGATTGACGTTATCTCCTATTAAAAATATTATCATTTTTTAACAATCCCACGTTATGAAAGTTTTACTCTCTATTGTCGCTTATTGTGAGCTTCGTGAAGCATCAAGTTCTGGGAGATAGGAGGTGAGTATACTACCTGCCTTATTCTTCGAGGTTGAACTCCTCAGCCACCTTAGCGTCACCCCTTTTTAAGTACTCACTCTTTCATTGTACTTCCTTAGGGTAATTCCCCAAGTCGTTAGCCCTTCAATAAGCCAAGGGAAAAACAATAGCTAACGTCTCCTTTTCATTAGTATTATAGTTATAACAACGATTAAAGTTATGATAACCAAGATACGAAACCAGTTAAAACCGCCATACACTAATATAGTCTCTGCCTTGGTTAGACCTAGAGAGTCCTTAACGACTACGGTGATGTTATTTTTGCCGGCATCGATTGGTACGTTTATCGAGAGATTGTTACCAACGTAATACTCGCGCCCATTGACGTAAACTGTGTAGGTGTAAGGCGGTGTGCCCCCAAATACTTTACTAGATAAGTTTACAGATGAGGCGTATACTAAAAAGTCGTAGCATAAGTTATAGCTCACATTTAGTGTTGGGTAATTATTTACCTTGATTGTCACTGAATTTACTGCAGTGAAGTTTACCGAGTCAACGACCTTTAAGGTTACGTTGTAGACTCCGGGCGAGGTGAAGTTGTAGTATAACACATCCTCATTAGAAACAGGGGTACCGTTGACGTACCAGACTTTAATATAAGGTTTTGTACCTCCAATTACTGTTGCGTTAAAGGATATTGGAATCCCCACGTCAGTAACGTTCATAGAGGGGGTTATGATAACTACTGGGTCTGGGTTGACCTTTAGTGAATATACTAAGTCAATGACCTTGCCACATACGTCCTCTACTTTGATTGGATAAGTTATTTCACCGGTTATGTTGGGTTTTACGCAGTAATACGTCTTCCCCAAGAAAAGGTCTAGGTATGTCTAGTTCCCTATCTCTACAAAGTAAGGTGGTGTACCCCCGCTGATGTCTAGTTCTACCCTAGCAGTTTGCCCTAGCCCTAGACCCGTTAACTTTTACAACTATGGGGGAGCAGGAATTAGTCAAAACGACCTCATTGCATTTGCCCACCTCTACTTTGTAAGCCCCATTGTAGGGGACTGTGAACAAGTTGTTAGAGGCTTCGGCAGTGTCTATGCCAAAGGGGAATAAGGTTTTGGGAGTAAATACGTCTTTACCATTAACGTAAAACATGTAGATTATTGCGTTGAGCGAGTTGAATGAAGTTACCTCACCACACTTTTCGCCACCAAACACGAACTCAGTGTCATATGCATTCCTACTTCCAGTAGTGTTATAACCGCTAACTAGGAGGTAAGCTGAGGTCACGCAAGGCACCTTGATAGTTACATTATCGTAAATAACGCACGAGGTAGAGTTGATGTAGCCAAAGAGCACTTCCACGCCTTGTGGAACAGTGGACACTCTTATAAATAAAGCGACGTTTAAGGGATAAGACATATTAAGCCATTCTGTTGCATAAACGTAGTAGTCGTTTATTTCTAACCCTCCAGTGAACCAGCATACACCCCCGTTTCCTATGATAGAGCTAGAGTTCAACTCGCTATAACAAGACGTAAAGTTCCAAATGTTATCGACAAAACTGTACTCACTAGTATTTGTCATGAAGTTGATGACGTTCTGTAACCAATACTCTTGACTGCCGTACAAAGTATTAACTTGGAGGACTGTGTTTAACTGAAGGGACGCACCATAATTATTTAATGAGGCGTTGTAGGCCGAGATTGAGTAGATCTGAGCTACCACTTCGTCGAACTTTTCAACGTAAGGTTTAACCACCCCGTTCACTACTTGTATACCATAGTCAGCTATGCCAGTTGGATAAGGCCTACCATCTCCAATGTAAATCTGGATCGTGACGCAAGTCTTTGAGACGTTATTTATGAAGAGGACTTTGTACTCTCCCGGTGGCAAAGCTATAGTAGGAAGATGATTGTATGGAGAACAATGTTATTCCTTCCAAGTTATTTACTACGAAGTATATAGGGGCTGAAGAGTAGTAGACTACGAAGAGACCATCGCTGACTTGTAAGTGCAAGGCGATAAATTGAGTATGTGGCTAAGATAGATGCTGAGCTCCACTTCATTAAGAATCGGAAAAGAAAGAGAGTTAAAAAACCCTAAAGTGGATTACTTCCTTAAAAATAACCTTTTTACAGCGCCTCTTAATCCCGGTGAGAAGTAGAAAGTTAACACAGTTGAAGCAATTCCTGCAATCAAAATAAGCTCCGGTAAATATTGGATATACCATGGCGTTGATGGGGGATTTTGTGATAATATGAGGGGATATCCAGGCTTAATACAACTAATGTTAGTGACGTTAAAGTAAGTAGGGTAAGTAGGTAAGTTTGTTATAGATGAATTAGATTCCATGAGAATAAAGAAGATAAAAAATAAAAAAACTTTTTCCTTATAGACCAGTTGTTTCTACATTGATATATGGATAACAGAACTGATATAAGTATTCCCATCTACTATATTGAGATGCCCAACCATTTATTACCTGTGCCTTAGCATAGTTGTAATAAGATGTTATATTAAGATTGGTTACATATGCCCATAGAGTAGTCCCTGGGGCGATTTGCCCGGGTCCTGCTTTCAGTTCTTCCTTATTTCAACATATTGTTCTCTAAGACTTGCTGAGATAACAGATGGCTTTCAGTTCTTCCTTATTTCAACAAGATAGAATTGATCTACAATGGATTAGAAGAATCTTTCAGTTCTTCCTTATTTCAAGGCGAAACCCAAGTTTATATTTTTACTGCAGAGAACTTTCAGTTCTTCCTTATTTCAACATATTAAAAAACGTTACCAACATATTCAAAAACCTCTTTCAGTTCTTCCTTATTTCAACGCCAGAGAATTAGGTATAACACAGAGTGGACTAGCTTTCAGTTCTTCCTTATTTCAACCCGTATTGCGTTAACACTGCCGAAACTTGCTCATCTTTCAGTTCTTCCTTATTTCAACAGTATTATCAGGGAGAAGAGCATGAGGTTTCAATCTTTCAGTTCTTCCTTATTTCAACAAAGGGTATAATCTGCAAGGTTACAGTCCGGATACCTTTCAGTTCTTCCTTATTTCAACGTCAGAACTCCGTTAACTCATACCTTGCCAAGAAGCTTTCAGTTCTTCCTTATTTCAACGGAATACAATAGATATTCACATGTTAGGCACAGCTTTCAGTTCTTCCTTATTTCAACGAGGAATGGACCGAGAATTGGCATGACCGAATCTGCTTTCAGTTCTTCCTTATTTCAACTTGCGATTTAGTTGAATTTGTTGAAATCTGTCCGGACTTTCAGTTCTTCCTTATTTCAACTCGTCACGGCTAGAACTGAACATTAGAAAGAACGTCTTTCAGTTCTTCCTTATTTCAACCTTAAGGTCGTCAAAAGTGTTGATGTACAAATACCTTTCAGTTCTTCCTTATTTCAACGAATAATACTACGACAGTACAAAAGATAATGAGCCTTTCAGTTCTTCCTTATTTCAACTCGTGTCACAGTGTATGGTGCTGATTTTGCAACTCTTTCAGTTCTTCCTTATTTCAACTGGTTGAAACAATTTCAAATTACGAAGAGTATGACTTTCAGTTCTTTCTTATTTCAACCTAATTGCAAAATACCACGCCCAGGGCATACCTCACTTTCAGTTCTTTCTTATTTCAACTCTTGGATAGGGGCAAGATCATTCTCGGAAATTACTTTCAGTTCTTTCTTATTTCAACTTTTATATCCTGCTCAAAGTCAAACTGGTTCCTCCTTTCAGTTCTTTCTTATTTCAACGAAACAAGTAAAAATTGTGATACCAAAAAACCAACTTTCAGTTCTTTCTTATTTCAACAACTGAGGAAGAGAGGGTACAGCGTTTACTACAACTTTCAGTTCTTTCTTATTTCAACTCCAGGGTAGTGTTTGCGGGGACTCAAGTAAACACTTTCAGTTCTTTCTTATTTCAACTCACAAGTTTATGCATGGGCGACAGGTCCCTGCACCTTTCAGTTCTTTCTTATTTCAACAGAGACAGTCCCAAAAGCAAAAGTTGAGAAATTTCTTTCAGTTCTTTCTTATTTCAACAGACCTTATCAAGCGTGTTACAGGTGGGATAATAACTTTCAGTTCTTTCTTATTTCAACAGACTTTCTAGAGGTCTATAACGAGGAGGAAAAATCTTTCAGTTCTTTCTTATTTCAACACGTGGAAGTGTTAAGGTTCAAAGATGAGCAGGAGTACTTTCAGTTCTTTCTTATTTCAACAATTATTCAAGACATCTGGGGCGTGGTAAAAATACTTTCAGTTCTTTCTTATTTCAACCAGACACATTGATATTATTAGAAGAGAAAGAAGGAACCTTTCAGTTCTTCCTTATTTCAACTTGTGCTGTTACAGCGAATGACAGTGGTGATGCCAGCTTTCAGTTCTTCCTTATTTCAACTTGCCTGGAGCCTTTTTGTCTTTTTTGAATACACCCCTTTCAGTTCTTCCTTATTTCAACTTTTGGATATTGTTGAGGTTTTTGAATGCCCAGAACTTTCAGTTCTTCCTTATTTCAACTAATTTCAGTCTTCTTGTTATCTTCTTTCCTCGGAGCTTTCAGTTCTTCCTTATTTCAACTAGGAATGTTGGTGGTTAACGAATCCGTCACTATCTTTCAGTTCTTCCTTATTTCAACGTATAAGGTATACCATTATCCCACAGGGGTATCCCCTTTCAGTTCTTCCTTATTTCAACTTAGACGCACCAGGCTCAATACGTTTAGGCTTATCTTTCAGTTCTTCCTTATTTCAACCGTGCGTTGATTTTCACTGCTTTTTCACGTTCTTTTTGCGTTCTGTGTAGATTAAACTACTTCATTTTAAGATAAAAACTTTACTTTTCACTAAAATTGATGGGAGGCAAAGTAGAAAAAGTTTATCTCTCGATTTTTTGAAAGTAAGTTTTCAACGCAAAAGTTTTTAAAGTGTATTTAAACCTCGTAAAAGACGTGAGTGAATTTACGTAAGAATCTACCTGAAAAAATTTCCCAGATTACGAACATTTTCAAATCCACTTGTTTTTAGATGAAATTGAAAGGGGATAAACAATCAAAGTAGATAGAGAAATTCTAGAGAAGGTGAAAGAACGTCTATCATTTTTATCTTCACGTTTAATTGAAAGAATTAAGGGATTTTAGGAATAATCTTAAAGTGTCGCTAACAAATAAATAATTCCTAACTCCCCTACTTTCTAGGTGAAATTGAAAGAAAGTAATTTAGTAAAAAGAGTCAAGGTAGATAGAGAAATTGATGAACTCAAAAATCTACCTGAAAAAATCTCTAGGTAATGCATATTTTTCATTTAATAACAAATTGTTCAATATTCAAGCAGATCTGCTCTAGGTAATGCATATTTTTCATTTGGTTATGACGTTGAGAAAATGTCAGCTGACGACTCTAGGTAATGCATTTTTTCATTCTTCTAGTTAATTCGTTTTAACGCATATTTTACCCATTCTTCTTGACTACGGAAAGAGTCACTCAGCGGAGGAGACAGGTAGAATAAGCTCCGCAGCTAGTACGAAAGGCTACTAGTACCCCTTAAGGCTAAGGCTTAGGTAACGTCGCTTTTCCTCCTTCACGTCTGTCTCCACCGAATTCGCTAATCTTTATTTATTTCCTCTCCCATCTTTATTTAATGTTCTCCAGTTATACCCTCACCGTTAAGATGAAATACGAAAGAAATGGGAACAACAAATTCAATAATTTTACTGGAAAAATAAGTAAGATAGTAGTCCTAACCGAGCTCCCAGAACTAGAGGTCTTGTTTAGACCCACAAAGGGGTTTTTTAAGCCAATCCACGTCTCTCCCCCAATCAACAAGGAGGCCGTATACCCTTACTACGAGAGGGGGGTACTGAAAGAGGTTCCACTAGATGGTGAGTACAAGATAAGGGTTGGTTTACCCAACGAGTTGTCCAAAGGGTTTGAGGAAAAGGTAAAGGGCGACTTGGGAGTTAGGACTAGGATAAAGGTCGAGGGAGGGCTATTGGAGTTCGTCATTGAGAGGATAGAAAAGGACACGTTCAACTTTGGGAACAAGGTAAAGCTGTGTTTTTCTCCAACGCTTCTGGCAAACCCCTTCATAACTAATAGGGACTATAGGAAGTTCTTCCCTTCACCTTCTGCAGTCTTTTGGATCCCTTACGCCCTCATGAAGAATAAGAACAACTTAACACCTCAAGAGCTAGCTGAGATAGAGAGTAGGATTACTGAAAGCTGGAAGACTAGGATAAAGACGATCTGGATACCATACGACAATGGGAAGGAGCCAGTGATGATAGGTAAAGTCGAATACAGGCTGTTAAAGAACGACGATGAGACTAGAAAATTAGTGGAGACAGCGCTAATCATAGGGGTTGGGTCTTCTAGGGCTAGTGGTTTTGGTCACGTGGAGCTCTGCTAACTGACGAGGTGAAGAAAGGCTAGGTGAATTTACCATCATTGGATTAGCCCTAACCTTGCTTGATACTTATCGTGCATGTCTATCACTTGCCGAAAGGTCAATCACGCCAGTCGTGCTATCACTCTTTCCTCATCTTCGCCTACAACTGTGCTATCACTTAACTAACCTTAACGTTCTTGATTATTTCGTAAAGTTCCCTTTTAGATCCCTCTTTTTAAAGAGGTAACTATTACTTTACCGTCCTTAATAACGACATAGTATTCCTAATCACGATCTCTCTCTAGGGCATTAACGAGATCCTTTTAATGCCCTCTTTCATAACCGTGATAGCTTTTCTCAAGATCTCGTTTATTTGCCAAGGAGCAATTTTAGTAAGAACTTCCACTAACGTTTTCCTCTTCCTCTAAGACGTTTAGTTTCGCGTAATCCCCACTGGCAAGTTGTTATGGAGGTTTTCAACGGAACAGACCCGATTACAATAGCCCACTTTCTGGCAAGTTGTTATGTTTACAATTTTTTCACTGCAGGTTTCGCGTAATTCCCACTTTTTAAATAGCTTTATAGTCTCACTTAACTAGGCTTAGGGATAATGGGCTTTTCAATGGCTGGTTAAGAACTCACTGAACTATAGAGAAGGCTAAATGGAGCTAAGGTAGGTCTCCTAAGGAAGTGGTTAAAAACTCCGATATAGTAATATCAATGGTCATTGACGCTCCAGATGTAGAAGGAACGGAATCGTTGAGAGCAGGTGGCTTATCCTTGTGGACATGAACACTAACTCTCCGGTATTGAATTCCTAGACGCGCCAGTAAGCTAGAGAGGTGGTAGGGAGGACGTGTTTAAACGAGTCGAACCCATTTTTAGGGCGATGGGCAAAACCATAATTTACATAGGCTAATCAAGTCGTAGCTTCGCTAAATCGAGGGCCAATCAGGCCGTGCCAGGCCCTTGTCGCTAAATCGAGGGACTTTTACTAGCTAGGTCTTTCGGCATAGACAACGAGAAGTTATTTACTGCACTGCAAATTGCTTCACGGTTCAATACTATTTGCCTAAAATAATGAAAGGGAACTTCGAACCAGGTTTAAGGCTGCACAGTTAAAGAAATTGAGATTAAGGGGGAGGAAAGGGGATGGATAGCCCAAGACGTTAATGACGCTCCTCCCCAACTCAAGTATGAGCAACAAGCAATAAGGGACTAGATGAATGAAAGTCCCTCACTCTTCCAATGCTCTGAGCCACCCGAATCGATGAGCCCCTTGGGAGTTAACCCTTTAGGAGGAAGTCAGGTTCTAGAAATAGCTATCTCTTCCCCTACTGGGCTTAGCGTTGCATTGCAATGGTTTCAATTGGAATGGGATTAAGGGATTAATAAAGGTATACAAAAAATCGAGCTTCTCTGCCAAATCATTCATCAATAACAAAGCTTAATTAATATAAGGTATACGAAAAAATGATAGGTAAAGATTAATATTTTCTCTCTCTTTTCTTTTCCCTTTCCTTTCTCTCTTTCTTTTTTATCCATGACCAAGGGCAATTTGAGAGGAATGGGCTTCAAGACCCCTTAAACGCTTTGAATTACTTATTTAAAGGGCACTTAATTTAGAGAATAAGCCAGCCTTTAAATGGAGGACGCCATCGTTTACTGACAGAGGAATGTTTTGAGAACGAGGGAGGGAAAAATTACGCAAGCGGAAGATATCTAAGAACGCCTTACTAGGTAAGCGCGACCAAACTAATAACGTGCGGTTGGCGGAATTAAAGTGCTTTAAATGAGTACATGTTTTCATATGTGGCGTTTTAAATAAAGCTCAGAGAGAAGGGGGAATTCTCGATGAGCGAAGGCCACCTGACTCTAGCCACTACGAGGCACGAGGGAATTCCCATAAAGGGTTTTATTACTGGTGCCAGAAGAGGCTTAGGCTTAACCCTTTCATTACCCCATATAAACACGACCACCAAATAATGATGTACGCTAGGCTAATACAAGGTTACATCGTAACCACTGACAAGGGCTTCCGCAAGTGCAAGAGGACAATCATACTAAGGGTGGACAAGTACGAGAAGATGTACGTAGAGATGTTGAAGCAATTACACGAGAAATTGGTATCTCCCTAGCTACTTGACTCGGAAAACCTTCCCCTGACGATAACTTGGGTTCTCTGAAGGCCTTACCCTATCCGTAGTGTGGATGAAATGCGTAATTAAACGAATTAACAAGTTTACTACTATTAAGGTGAAAGTATCGTTCAGAGCCTCAACTTCTGTGCTAACTCATCAAACTTCTGATACTGGTCAAAGTATCGTTAAGGGATTTTTACAATTTCTCTATCTACTTTGAGTATTTTGTTGTATAATGTGAAGAACTCTTAATCCTCCTATTTCTCTATCTACTTTGAGTATTTTCTCTCTTTCAATTCACTCTAGAAATTAGGAGAGTTAGGAATTAACTTCTCATTCTTGAGATTATTCCTAAACTCCTTCCTTTCTTTCAATTAGTATGTTGATAAAAGGCGGATACGTTATTCCCCCCTTGTCTACAATTTCTCTATCTACTTTGAGTATTTACCCTCTTTCAATTTAACCTAGAAAGTAGGGAAGTTTGCAATAATCTCTTTTTTCAGATAATTGTTCATGTAGATTCTTACGTAAATTCACTCACGTCTTTTACGAGGTTTAAATACACTTTAAAAACTTTTGCGTTGAAAACTTACTTTCAAAAAATCGAGAGATAAACTTTTTCTACTTTGCCTCCCATCAATTTTAGTGAAAAGTAAAGTTTTTATCTTAAAATGAAGTAGTTTAATCTACACAGAACGCAAAAAGAACGTGAAAAAGCAGTGAAAATCAACGCACGGTTGAAATAAGGAAGAACTGAAAGCTAGTTGCGATAGCCTGATAGAAATTGAAACCGTCGTTGAAATAAGGAAGAACTGAAAGTAGTAAGCCATACCTTCAAAAACTTCAGGGGTTCTGTTGAAATAAGGAAGAACTGAAAGGCATCTCTATCAAACGCTCTATCGATATGATCGAGTTGAAATAAGGAAGAACTGAAAGTTATATTCTTCATACTGGCTTTCTGTCGTTTTTGTGTTGAAATAAGGAAGAACTGAAAGAATACTGCCTCCTGCCCCTTAAACGGGGTAATTAAGTTGAAATAAGGAAGAACTGAAAGTGAAAATCTTTCAATATTTCGAATTGTTCATCGTGTTGAAATAAGGAAGAACTGAAAGAATTGAATCTTCAAAGTTTTCTTTTCTTTGTCGTGTTGAAATAAGGAAGAACTGAAAGCACTGTCCAACTCAATATACTCAGTCACTGGTCCGCCGTTGAAATAAGGAAGAACTGAAAGACTCTCAGTAGACCGTATGTATAGAAGTGTTTGTCAGTTGAAATAAGGAAGAACTGAAAGTAAACGGCTTCTAGGTAATAGAATAACGCCTCACATGTTGAAATAAGGAAGAACTGAAAGTCGGCTACAGTTACGATATCCGCCTCACCGTAAAGTTGAAATAAGGAAGAACTGAAAGTCTACCGTCATTGCGGAATGACTTATATACCAAGTTGAAATAAGGAAGAACTGAAAGATAATAATAGTAAGAATTGACGGGCTTATGCTCGGTTGAAATAAGGAAGAACTGAAAGTTGGTCCATCATGCCTTGATCGAACCCAGTAAGGTTGAAATAAGGAAGAACTGAAAGATGTACATCACATCATCACCCCAGCGCTTGATGACGTTGAAATAAGGAAGAACTGAAAGTTCCATAAACCGTGTGAGGAATGTCGGTCTTAGTATGTTGAAATAAGGAAGAACTGAAAGACATCTGAATTCGGGCAATAATATTTAGACTCAGGTTGAAATAAGGAAGAACTGAAAGCCAATTTGTTGTGTCGCAACTGCTAAAAATCTTAGTTGAAATAAGGAAGAACTGAAAGAGTTGTGGTTGTTGAA
>NZ_WFIY01000002.1 GCF_009729545.1 Acidianus infernus | reverse complement strand
TATCTAAATTTTCAGTTACCTTATAAACTTTAAAGTTTTCAGTTTTCAGCGATGTTGCAGGCCTTAAGAGTGTTGCCAGTTTCAATATATTGACTAATTTTTCTGCCTCAATATTTATAGCTACAAGTAAAATATTTACCACTTTCTTTTTGCCGTCAGTACTAAATATAGGCATATGCTTCAAGAGGTCGTCTGTTCTAGATATTACACTAATCAGCTCTATATGGTCTTCAAACTCAAGATAATGATCTATTTTAATTCCATATATCTCATAATCTCTAACAGATTGCAAGATATTATGATATTTATTAATATTTAGAACTACATCTAGTAAGTATCTCATGATAATTTTAGTTTTATACTCAGGATGTAATAGACTTCCGCATTTTTTACAGAACAAACTCTTCGGATTGTTAATAGTGTTACAAACTTCACATTTTATTCCTTTTTTAGTTTTTAAATATAAACCCATTACATTTCACCTCGTTAACCATGATGTTACGTTCCTATAAGTTAACATTGCGTACAAACTCATTGGGTATATTACAAATAATCCTATAATGCCTAATATCACGTAATCGAATGCGGTTATTGATAACTTCTTTATTTCATTATAATCTATACCCAATGCTTTCAGACTGAAATTAAGAGTCATTGTTAGCCCTAATATGAAGACAAATATAGAATATAATATAATTGGAATATTAAGTGATACTATAGAATTTATATAAGCTCCAATAATATTAACTACTTCTACGTTAGCCAAAAGCGTTTGAACCCAGGCCACTGTAAATGATACCGGAGCAAGGAGATAAGTAAGCATTTGGAACCTATATCTTCTAGTTGATTTGAAGAAAAGTCCAGTTTTGATATCTTTAATTAGATAAAGATAACCGCTCCTTGCCCATCTTAATTGCTGTAAGATAAATTTTGTTAGGGTTGGCTGAGCGGCAGATAATCCTAGGGCTGTAGATTGATATACAGTTTTATATCCCTGAATATTTGCTAAGAAAGTTAACGCCCTATCGTCCGCTACAATTATTTTCCTTTTACCCCATTTCTCTATTAAAAATTCCTTAATATTCTTAATAAGAAAGTCTCTCCTATATGCTGCAATTTTACCATCTATAACCACCAACTCACCATCAAGCATCTTACAAACTATATCTCTAGATAGCTCAATTATCTGACCTAATATATAAGGGATTTTTCCTCCAGTTCTGAAAAGTAATGGATGTCCTTGAACTCCTGCAACTTTTGGATCAGAAAAAGGTTTTACTATCTCGTTTATTGCTCCAGGCTGCATTATCGTATCGCTATCTAATTGGACTATTATGTCACCTTTGGCAATCATCCACGCTAAGGCTAATGAAGCTCTCTTACCTAATCTAATTCCAGGGTAAAAATCTATAATATTCACCCCTTTTGTCTTATATTTTTTTGCTATTTTTTCAATTTCCTTCCTTTCATCTTCATAAACTATTATTATCTCATCCGGCTTATTTTCTACTGCACTTTTTATAACTTTTTCAAATATATCTAAGTCTTCGTTATATTCTGGTATTACTACACTAACTTTTACATTCTCTCTCTTCAAACCTTCAGTGTGTGGTTTGTAAGTCCTTGCAAGATATCCTCTTATAAATGTAGCTGCTACTAAAAATATTATAAAATGTATTGGCCAGTAGAGAAAAGTCCTAGTTACTATCATGTAAAACATTTCTAGGAATTCGAATATCATACAGTAATTCCATGTAAGTCGTATAATAAAAATTTTATCTTAAAAAGTAGATAATCAAATATCTATATAAATCTTTATTAGAAGAAATTTAACGTATCCTTAAATATACGGCGTATTCTTGCCATAATATAGAGTCTATATGAATAGGATATTAATTATAATTATCATAATTATGATTTTAGTCTCTAATATTGGGATAATATATGCGTATAATAATTCTCAACAAAAAGTTAATTACATAATTTCTGCAAATTGGCTTAAACCACCGGAAAATAATACTGCTGAAATTCAACTCGGCATAATATATTATGATCAACTTAAGGTTTATGGAATTAAGGTTTCCTTAAATTTACCAACATGCCTTACAAACGAGTCTGGGGGAAGAAAAATATGCGAAACTTATCCTTTAACGTATCAACAAGGATACATTACTATTAGTTTTAATGTAACTATGGATAAGGTTATTAATGGTACAAAAACTCTATATTTTAATGGTAATTTTACCTGGTTTACGATAATAGATAACTCAACTTATAAATGTATAACTCCATTTAATTTTACCTTACCATATTATGGACAAATCAATTTGAATTTAGTCCCATTAAACTCCACATTACATGTTGGAGAAAATAATCTATACCTTGAAATAGTAAAGCCTAAATGTCTGCCAATTCATGATCTTATACTATATATTAATAATTGCAATGAAATTGACTTGAATAACTTCTCTACAATCATAAATGCGTCAATTTTTGTACCATTAAATTATGAAGGTTCATATTATCCATTAAAGTTATACGTTCAATACTCTACGCCCTATGGAATTGAAAATTATAAGACAGAATTATATTTATTTGTACTACCTACATTCAAGGTTCCTATTATTTATAAGGTTGTATCTTCACCGTACCCCAACTATCTTTTGCCAAATAAGGATTTAGTTATATTATATGTTAACAACACATTTGGTACCGATTTCTACAACATTACGTTACTTATACTAAGTAACTCGGCAAGCGTAAATCAAACTATACTGAAAATCCCTCTATGGAAATCAAATTGTGTAATAAAAATTCCAGAAATATTATATAATATTACTGGAAATGTTATTATAAAAATATTTGCACTAAATATTACAGAGATAGGAGAAATAACATTGCCAATTATGAACTCAACATACCTATCTATATATCAAACAAGTCAAAAAATAATAATATATAATCCGCTAAACATATCTATAAATAATCTAAGCGTAAATGGATTAATACAATATAAGAAGCTTTACCCAGGTGAATACGTAGAACTTAACATTTCACAATTAAGAAGCAGTAATGTTCATATATCTTTTGAAATATGCGGGATTGAATTCTATCAAGATTTCATAATTCATATTACTCCTCAAATTAATGTAAAATATATTATACAAGATTGCGAAATATATTTGAAAGTTACTAACACTAATAATTTCACTCTAAGTAATGTTTACTTATCTATACTAAACGCTATGCCATCATACATTTATATAGGATCTCTCTATCCAAACGAAACATATTCTGCCATAATAACTCCTAATAATTACAAAATATTTATAACAATATATTATACTGCTCAAAATGAGACTTTCAGGGAATGTACTAACGTAAGCATAATTGGTTATTCTAAGATTAACTTAGTAGATTATAGTATAATTCAGAATTCTAACTCATTCTATATAATATTATACATCAAAAACCTAGGTAACGTATCTGCGTATAATGTTTACGTTTTTCTATATTCAAAATGTATCACCGGTATCTCTCCATCAAGCATATCTATAGCTCAACTAAGGCCCGGTCAATGTTATGCGGAAATATTCGAAGTACAATCTTCTCATCAATCAATAAATATTACAGTGAAAATTATTTATAGTAATATCTTAAATAAAATATCTACGTACAATCATACTATATTTATAACTCTATCCGATAATAATAGCCAAGACATTTTTATTAAGTATCTAACATACAGCATATATGGAATTCC
>NZ_WFIY01000001.1 GCF_009729545.1 Acidianus infernus | reverse complement strand
TCATAACCTCAGAGAAAGAGACGGAGCAAGTAGGATTATATTAGTATTAGCTTTCAAGTTTTTGAAATTAATAAGACAATCTAAATTATCCTTACTAAATTAAAGAATGAATATTCATTCACTGGCGCTTTCTAATAGGAAAAGTAGAACATGCACTACTACAGCAATTAATAATCCACATTAGTTTTACTTTAATATCTTTATTCATGCCTATCTTATTATTTTCTTGACAAATTAAACTTTATTCCCAATATTTAGGTAATAACCTAAAGCGAAGGGAATCCCCTTGATTACCATTAAAGGAAACAACTTGACTTTCTCTCCCAAAGTTAATCCCGGTCTACTCTTCCTCTCGTAAATAATCCTTTCATACTCAGTCCCCCTTAGTAATTTTGCGTTCTTTCCGTATTTATACCACTTCTTCATAAATCTCCACAAGGAATCATCCTCAATGTGGTAGACAGCACCCGGAATGAACTGAACCTTACCTTTATACAACTTCATAACGTTATAATAAATTACGCTGTCCTCAAAGGCGTTAAGCTTATCTCTAAGACTCGGAGGGATCATTTCGTAAGCCTTTAATAGCAACTGCCTATCATACATTCTAGGGATTATGCCACCTTTGTTTACTGATAAATTCTCAGCCCATTTCTCGTGTACTATTTCCCTATCCGCACTCATCAGCTTGTAGACTATACCTTTACCGACAGTTATTTCTCCCAGGGCGATGACTTTCTCCTCGAAACCCTTAAAGTTCTCAGAGAAGTACATATCGGAATCTAGGTTGACTACGTATTCCCCTTTTGCATGCTTTGCCCCTTCAATTCTTGCAATTAACCTACTACCTTTCACTTGAAGAACTTTTGCTCCTTCTTTCTCAGCAATCTCCACAGTTCTGTCTGTAGAAAATGAGTCAACAACGATTACTTCATCAGCTAATTTGAGAGAGGAACTTACTGCGAGTTTGATTGTCTTTTCGCTATTGAGCGTTGGGATCACAACACTTATTTTCATTTCTACCAGTTTGGAAGTGAGAAATTTAAAGGTTTTTGTAAGAGAATATTATATATAATATTTTACATCTGGAAAGTAAATTAACACAACATTTAGGAATAGCTTCTCCAGTGGTTAGCTTGTTAAAAAACGCGTGTTATAATTCATTATTTCTAGTAATCAATAATTAATACCAGTTTCTCTTCTTTACGATAAATGAAATAATGCCTACATCTACTATGAAATTCATTATTAATTCTGGTAGAAAACTAGGATAAGTAAGATTTATATCGGGGTATGTAGTAGTTATATAAACCTCAGCAGTTCCAAAATAGTAATTACTCTTATAAAGATAATTTTTAACGTAAATAACGTGTGCATATGGTAAGAATAAAAACCAAGGATTGGCAAAAACTGAAATACCATAAGCTGTAGGCGAATAATTACCAGCTTTAACATTTATGGAATTGTTAATAACTGAAATTACTTCCCTACTATTAAGAATTGATAAGGCCTCATTGAATAAGCTATTATAACATGAAGACGGTACGAGGACTATTTTAACAATTCCGAGGTTATTACTAATAACGTGAATTTGGTGGTTAACTAGATTTAATTTTCCTGCTAAAACCCAGCTAACATTGTATACTGAATTACTGAAATATACGCTCAATGCGTTTCCAGAATATATTTCAACTTTACCGCTAACTTCCTTATTAAAAGTTGTTCCTACTGGTAGAACAAAAACATAATATTGACCATCTGGTATTTTTAAAGTTAAGTTTAAGGGCACTTTATTACCTTCACTTATCGCATCCATAATGTCTGGCGTCCAGAAGGGAGATTCGTGAACCCAGCCATTAGTATAAAGCTGATTTAAATAAACATTTGATGCAGAAATCACATAAGAAGAATTACTTATAAGCATAGGTATGATATCAATAGGAGAGAGATTATATCCTATGAATCCCTTTACGTAAGGTAAGATTGCATGTAAATCGTTAACATAATAAAACGGAATAATTACAAAAGAGGAGTTAAGTTTTGAAATCTGTTCTAAAATTTTTGGGAAATTAAAAGCCACGTAAACACCACGTTGAATTATAGCGCTTTCGTACAAGTCGTTCTTGAACACAAGCACTCCACTATTGTTATATACGAGAGTAAAATCTGAGCTATTTACAAATAAATTAAAACAATTAACTAGACTAGGTTGTAATATTACTATATACTGTATACCGAAGTACGATAAAAACCTCGCTGCATTTACGGCTTCTGGTAAGCAGTTCCAAATAAAATTCATGTAGCCATAGAAGGCAGGGGAGAGCATCGACGGTAAACCGGAGTAAAAACCTGCTAAGGTAGAGTTTCCTAACACTAAGACTATACCGGAATCATTACGCGAGATTAAGTTAATACTATCTATCACAGCATTAGGTGGAGGAGTTGTGTGATAAGATTCTATGGAAAATGCTATCGGAGAATAAAAAGAGATAAAAGGAGAAATTAAAAGGAACAAAATGGGTAACGTTTTTACGCTCTTTGTTATGACGCGTTTTCCCCTATATAAATATTTACCTATCATGAATAAAGCAAAAGAGACTAAAATGTAAAACGGGGCTACAAAGAAATATGAGGGCAAATAAGTAGGGTATAAGTAAACTAAGTACCCAACATAAGGAGTTTGTGCTAAATAATATCCTAACGTAGTAACCCCGTAGTAATTATAAGTGACCACAGCAAGAATTATAATCCCTAGGAAAATTGTTATGGGCTTTCTTATTAATAATGCTGTAAGACCTATTACTGTACTTATTACTCCTAGAATTAAATTCGCATGATAATGTGAAATATAATAATTAGCTCCTAACCAATACATTATTCCAGTTAATGTGTAGAAAGGCGACACATGTTGTAAAGCTATTCCCAACTGGTTATATACAGTTGAGCTTCCAACTAATGGTATGTAAGGCTTTATGAATTCCGTATAAATAATAGTACTAGAGTTTAGTAATGCAAAGAAAACTACACCTAGGAAGAAGACCTTAGCCCATTCTTTCAAATAAAGTAATCTCTTCCCTCTTTTTAACACCATGAAATAGAGGGAAAAGATAAAGAAGGTCAATATACCATAAAGTATTCCTCTAGGATCAGTAAAGTCTAAAGTGACTCCGAGTGAAGCAATCATAGAGCGTAGTAAAGCTTGTTTTAACGTTAATTTCCCCTCAATATCTAAAGAGTAATCTAACAAAGCTAAGGTTAACGCATAAACCCCAGGGTAAAAGTATATTACCCCAGACACGGTGTACCAGGTTATTGGAACTGGTATAGAGGCTAAAGTAGGGATAAAATAGAGAAGAATACCAGAAGCATTAAAGTATTTTTTAAGGAAGTATTTTGAGGAAAAGAAAACTCCCAAAAAGAGTACCTCAAAAGTAAAGAAGTTCCATAAAGTAGAAGTTAGGGTAACTGGAACGCCTAAATAAAGGTTAAGTACATCTAACGGAAAACCTACTAGTAAATACAATATACCAGTAAACGAGGAACCAGCCATTATGCTAAACGTCCATTGCCTTTCTACCGAGTTTGGAATTATAGGATAAGCTGGAGGAATACTGTTATGATTAAGAATATACCACTCTATAACGGAAGTTATTAAAGGGATTAAGTACAGAAGGTACTCCTTATTAAACAATCTAATGGACACGTTTACTCATACGCAAATTTATTAATAAACTTTATCACATCTACATTAATGAAAGTACTCCTAGTAGCGTTCGGCGATATTAACGACCCGAAAAACGGGTATTTAATAAGGGTTTCGACAATTTATAAGTGCTTATCTAAAGAACATGAAGCAACTGTAATACAATTCGTCAACTCTAAAGCCAGTAATAATAAGGAGTTTATAAATGTTGAGATCGGTAAAAATTATTTCTCTTATGCAGTAAAAATAATATTTAAATCACTTTTCTCGATCAAACTGATTAAATCCCACGATAAAGTAGTTGTTGAGGGCTCTATTTTCCTTCCTTTTATAATAACGGCCAAGCTTCTAAGGAAGAACGTAATTTACGACACACACGGCTCTATAGTAGAAGTTTCCAAGGGCTTAAAGGGTATAAAGAACTTCATCTTCCGCAGAGTGATAGGAGGCTTGTTAGACTCACTCTCAACTAAGCTTTCAGACGTTGTAATAGCAGTCTCTGAAGATGACGCCCAGATTTTTAGGAAATACACTAGGAATAAGCGAAAGGTAATGGTAGTGAGGCACTCAATTGACATAGAGAATATCCCATTTTATGAAGTACCTAACGAGAGGGTTAGGAGAGCCATTTTTGTAGGGAACTTGCATTCTATTCAAAATTATGAAGCTGTTAAAATTATTTTAAAAGTTGCAGAGAGAGTGAAAGACGTGGAGTTTATAATAGTTGGTGATGGGAAAGAGTTATTCGCTAATTACCCACCTAATGTAAAGTTCGTGGGCGAAGTCCCCTCTCTGAACGAGTATTATAAAGAGGCTGACATATGCTTTATTCCTTTAACTACAGGGACCGGGATAAAGACTAAAGTCCTTGAATGCATGGCTTACGGTAGACCGATAATAACTACTAAGAAGGGCGTAGAGGGAATAATTAATTATCAACAACTCGATGGTGTTTATGTAGTACTAGATGCTAATAATATTGACGATTACATTAGCTTGTTAACCCAAATAAGGCTAAAAAGGAGTTACGAAAATTTGAGAGAATACGTAATAGAGAATTACTCAACCGAATCATTGTGTAAGAATTTATTACGCATAATCCCACAAAAATGGTAGCGTAATATTTCTTGATTAGAATTCTTCCCTCTAGCCTTTTATGTCTTTGGAACTTAGTGTATTTAATAGACAGTTAGTTAAGAAGGCAAAAAGTTTAGTAGCTGAATTTCAATCGCATAACTGCAGAGTTTATAAGTTTGTTATTTTAAGAAAATTATCCTCGAAATTTTTGACATCGAACAACTTTGCTTTTTCTACAACTTCTCTCCTTAAACTATAGTCACTTAACGCTTGTTTAAGAGCTTCTATTGCTTCTTCCTCTGTGAGATACCCATAACCGTATCTCCCTCCTTCCACTATGTCAAGCCATGTACCCCCACTCTTATGGACTACTGGAACTGCACCAGCACTCATTCCTTCAACTACAGATATCCCAAAGGGCTCATCAATTTTAGCATGAAAAATAACCTTGGCTTTACATAAGATTTTCCTTTTGTCCTCCTCACTAGCGTTAGTTAGAAAATAAACATTAGATGGAGACCTAGATAATAGTTCATTATAGTATTTTGAGTCTTGAACTCTTCCAATTATGATAAATTTCAATTGTGAAAAATTTTTAGCAACGTTAATTACTAAATCGTAATTTTTATCTCTAACTATCCGCCCTACACTTACTACTAAATCATCTTTTTCGTTAACGTTTTCGCACTCTACAATTTTTACGGGAGGATACAATACGATTGCTGAACGATTAATTTTTTCCTTAAGACGCTTCATCGTAAAACTCGAATTCGCCGCTATAATACGAGTGCTTTCACCAAACTTCGCAGAGGTAATAAAATCTATCAATTCTGTGATGCTTTTTACCTTTTTGATATCCTTTAGGCTGAAATATTTACGTGCTGGAAAATGTACATAACCTAAATCAAAACTTCCAATTAAATTATCATATGTATTACATATTGTATAATCATACGAATAATTGAAAAAATTATGAAGAAGATAAAATAATATAGTAGATAACCTAGCTATACCGTAAATTAATAAATCGTTTTGTAATTTCTTAAAGTTGAATGATATAATTTTATCTGTTACATTGGATAATAAGGTCGAGGTAGCTTTGTCAGTAAACGGAGAAAACAAATGGACTATATATCCTCTCTTTTTTAAAATAGCTAAAACATTTCGCAATACTACTCCTCCTCCCCCAATTATCGATAAATTTACTGGTATTGGTTCAAATACTCCTATCTTCATTTTAGATCTTCCTCTATTCTATTTAGCATATTTATCCATTTTTCAGTTATATTCTCCCAAGAGAACTTTTTAGCTGTTTCTAAGCCGTTCTTAACTATTTTTCCTCTCAGCTTATCGTTTCTTAGTAACTCCAAGACGTAATTAGCTAGATTTTCCTCGTTATGTTCCTTGTCAAGTAAGCAATTATAACCATTTATTGCGTATTCTCTTATTCCTATGTTATCAGTTGATACAACTGCGGTACCACTAGCCATAGCTTCTAACGGAGGTAGCGAAAAGCCCTCTAACCTAGAAGTATATAAAAATACTTTTGCTTTCCTATATAGCTCTGCTAGCTTCTCATATGGAATCCTATAATAAATTTCATAATCAAAATTTAACTTATATTTTTTAATTAAATTAACATTATTAATTACAAATACAACTTTTATTTTCTCTCTTTGTGAAACTATATTTAACGTTCTTATGGCTAGGTCTGGATTTTTTATAGGTTCATCCCTAAGAATTACCATTATAATATTCTCTCTATTTTCACTTCCAGCCTTAAATAAATCTAAATCTACTCCAGCATTTACGATAAAATACTTGGTGTGCTTGTAGGGATTTATTGATTTAACCATATCCGCTTCTATCTTAGTTAGGGAAATATAATAGTCGTATCTTACCATGTATAGAAGTAAATTCCTAATACTTTTCTCATAGAATACCCTGTGTGAGGGATAACCTTGAGGAAATAAAGCTATTTTCTTAAACTTTCTTGATTCAAATACCCAGATGTAAGGAAATAATTCGCCTACTATTACAAGATCTGATTCCGGAATAATCTTAGACATTTCAGATGTAATATCTACGTCAAATCCATATTTCCAGCCTACAGCCCTTATGTAGTCTAATCCGGAGAAATTGCTAACACTTTTATACTTTAAGCTTAATAATTTTCCAAGTAATTTAAAAATCCTAATCTTTCTCTCATCTGGGTATATAATCTCTACTTTATTCTGAGGAAAGAACCATGGTTTACCACCTGGGGCTACAATTTTGACTTCATAACCTTTCTCATAAAGCCTATTTGTAATTATAAAGAGATAATAAAAGCCTCCAGTAAGCGCAATTCTGTTAGTAACAAATGTTATTTTAAGCAATCCAGATTCACCTAACGATTTTATGAGTTAAACTAACTACTTTCTTTATTTAAAAACATTTATATAACGTTACCACATACAAAGTAGTAATGGATATCTTTTACACTTTGCAAAGGATTTACGGTTATAGAAAAGTTTACAAGAACTGGTTTAACGTAATAATTAAGGTTAAAAATGGAGAAAATCAAATACCAGTAATTTTGAGAGGCAAAAAAGAGGAAGTTATATGTATACTAGACTGTGTTACAGCATTAGTTACTTTGGTTCAAGACTATAACTTCTAACTTACAAGATTTAATATTAAAGATAATAAACTATTTTATGACGACAACCTAATAATCCAAGACAGTTATCTCTCAGTTCTATTATCAGCCTCTGGATTTGTTAAAAATCACAAGAGTGGTACTCCCCAAAATATAATGTGAGGTTTATTGAACCAATTAACTTTTCATTATATGAGACTTTTGTTCTAGAGCAATATAATACTGAGATTCAAGGTGACGTAATAGACATTGGGGCTAATATAGGTGATTCCGCAATATACTTTGCATTAAAAGGGGCCTCTCACATTTACGCTTTCGAACCTTTACCGTCAATTTATAGGATAGCGTTACAAAACGTTAAAATAAACAACCTGGACGATAGAATCACCCTAATTAACGCTGGTGTAGCTTCTAAAGAAGGTAAAGTTAAGGTTCCGTCAAGTATTAACGTTGATGAATCATAAGTATTTTCGATAAAAGATCAAGGGGATGTTGAAGTCCCATTAATCTCATTTCGTGACGTTTTGAAGATGGCTAAAGATCCTTATCTTCTGAAGATGGATTGTGAAGGTTGCGAAGCAGACATACTCTTAAACGTTGATAGTCTACCTTTTGAGAAGATTTTTGTAGAATCTCATCCTTATATATCTAAAGTTCCACACAAAAAATTGTTATCAAAACTAGGGGAGCTAAAATACAGATGTAAGGAAAGATGGCAAGTAGGCAAAGCAAAGCTATTTTATTGCGAAAAAATCAACTAACTTTTCCATTTCAATGTTTATTTGTATAACATCAAGTAAGAATATTTATATAATTAAGACAAGAAGTGTTTAAAGTAATAGTAGATGGAAAAACCTCAAATTATAAACTCATAGAAATCAAGGAGATCAACTATACTTTACTCTATTTTAATAATCTAATTGTAGAGTGCTATCAAAAGCTTTAATATTTCTTCTCAAAGAACTAAATTGGATGAATCCTATAAAGAACGCGTTGAAGAGCCTCAGCGTAACCGCAACTAATGTCCTAATCGCCTTAATCTTCTTCATAGTCACTGCAAAAATTTCTAATCCAGCGTTCTTTGGGAAAGTTGCAATAATTCAACTTCTTGAAGTAGTTACTTTTACGTTCTTTTACTTTATCCCACATCAGGTAATAACAAGGGAAATATCTTACCTTTACGCAAAGAAGGAGGTAAATAAAGGGGTTGTGGGAAAGTTCCTCTCATTCCCTTTCCTCGCTATACCAGTTTTTCTAATCTTCCTACTTTTCCCAAATTACGTTAAGTTAGCGATCCCTTATCTCTTTCTCTACCTTCTGAATAATGTCCTAGTTGCTATAATGATAGGGATGGACATGTTTACTGAGACAGCAATAACTGGGAACCTTTTTCTAATCATAAGATGGGGGATTTCAATTATCGCTGTTCTCTCTCACAACATTTACTTATTCGTAGAAATATGGATTTTGGGAGGAGTACTCTCAGTCCTCCTTAACTACTCTTTTCTGTCTAGAAAAGTGGGGCTAGTCTTACCTTCTCTAGACTTTGCATTTCTGTTTAAGCACTTCAAGGAAGGCTTACCTCTCTACTTGTCTTCTTCAGCTACTTTCCTCTCATCGCAAGGGGACAGAGTGACAACAGCCTATTTGTTAGGCTCTTACTATCTAGGCTTATACCAATTTTCTGCATTAGTAGCTGGGGTTCCTGCAATGGTTTTAGGGGCTTTAGGAGGAGTCCTCTTACCTACTGCCTCATTCTATAAGGCTTTAGGTAGTGACGAAAAGAAGATGTCTTCAATTTCTTTTCGCGTCCTAGCCTTAATCTCCTTTCTGTCAGTAATTATTTCAATACCTGTTGCTATCCTGGTCGTGGAAAGGTTTTTCCCAGACTACACTGAGGGTATAAGAGTTTTGATCCTACTCCTTTTAGCTACAACCCTACCTTTTCCTATAAACTCTCTAACGAACTTCATAATAGCTGCTAAGAAGTCTTTAAGGCCCTTTTTATTCCTTTCACTGCTTAATGCTAGTGTAGTCTTACTGACTTCCTTCCTTCTAATTCCAAGAATTGGGATAATGGGGGGAGCAATTTCCCAAGTAATAGTCGCCGTTATCTCCTCTTCTTTTATCCTTGTGTATGCTTTAAGGACTTCAACATTTATTTTGGGTAAAAGGGAGGGCATACTACTGACTGCAATGCCTTTAATAGCTCTTTATGAAGTTTTCGTAGATCCTCCCTACCTCGACCTCCTTTTGCTTCTCTCGGTTATCGTTCTTTTTAAGTTATTTAAGATAATTTCTACTGAAGAGGTGAGGTTAATAGAGTCTTTTTTACCTTCTAAGCTAAAGTTTATAGCCTCGCTATTAAAGGTAATTAATTGAGTGAGGGAAGAGAAAGTTAATAAGTAACTGATAGTCGATTAAGGTGAGAATTTTATGCAGTGAGTTTTTCCGTCCACAGCCTGATAATATTTATTAAAAGGCGAAAATAAGTATTTTAAAGGAGAGAGGCCGTCTTCATGATTTTCACATATGGCAAGACTAAGCTGAAAGTCCCGGAGGGTTACGAATACGTTTATTACGCTACTTTCATAGCTGCTGAATGGGACTTCTTGAAAGTTAAGGATATGGACACTGTGCTTGATGCGGGCGCATTTATTGGGGATTTCACCGTAAAGGTGGCTAGGAAGGCTAAGGAAGTAGTTGCCGTTGAACCTTTACCTTGGGCTTTCAAACTGTTGAAGGAAAACGTGGAGATAAACAATTTAAAGAACGTTGTTTTGGTGAACAAAGCTTTATATGATGTTGACGGTGTTAAACTAAAGATTGTTGATGAGGGGACTGGCTCGAGGATTGGAGAAAGCGGGGTCGAGGTTGATAGTGTTAGTGTGAACTCTTTAGGCAAGTTCTCAGTAGTGAAGATGGACATCGAAGGAGCTGAGGGGAGGGTGATGAAAAGCGGGGAGTGGTTAGACTACGTTAAGCAAATAGCTGTTGAACTCCACGGTAGAGAAAACATAGAGATTATACCACACTTGTTGAGGGAGAGGAGTTTTGTGATCAGGTTTATGACAAGGGGTGATTTGGTTAGAAACACTGTAAGGAACGCGTTACTCCACCCCATTTCGTTTATAAAGGCTGAGACTAGGACTAAAGTGGTCTTGAAATACTTTAAGAGGAAGTACTACGTACCGGCTCTGAGCGGGGATGAGTATAAGATCGTTTACGGTAGGAGATGAAGGGGAAGAGAGTAAGAAACTGATTTACGTTTAACACGTTTTTCTATCAACTGTAGAGTAGTAATAGTGTTTACTCGTGACGTAACTTTTCCTTACTTCTAATTCAGCCACTGGCTTAAGGGATCATATCCCTCGAGGAAAACACCTATATAAATGTATTCAAAACTGTATTTAAAAAATGAGTAGTTACGTGAAAGAGTTACAGTCTAAGAATTAACACGAGCTGATATTAGTAATCTTTAAAAATGAAGAAGAGGATGGCTGTTATTTTCACTTACTGCAAAACTCAAAATCCAGGCAATTACGAATACGTTTTTATTTCCATAGCCGATTAATGGGACTTCTGAGAGTTAAGAGCTCTAGCATTTCCAGAAAGTTCTTAGACTAGGATTTAATGGTGAGTCATTAGCTGAAAGCTATTAACTTTAGTGTCTGCCTTAATTAGGAATACAAGACGGAAAGAGATAAAGGCAAAAGTAAGATGATTAGTAATATGAAGGAAGTAAATTAATATATTAATAACTTACTTCTTACTTAGTGGGTTTGGGCTTCATTGAATTTTCATGAATTTGTATCTAATTCTCAGCCCTTGGGCTTCACCAGAGTCCCGGGTAAACCCGTTCATACCCCTTAGCGGGATAACCCCAACCCACATCCGTGAGGATGTGGGAAACCCGCACGTCTTGAGGTCTAGTGCGAACCCACACCTAAAAGTCCTGCCAACCTTTCGGGAAACATCTGGGGCAGGACCTAGATGTGAGGTGTGGGTTCACTTCACAATTAAATGTACACGCAAAGTATTTAAACTTCACGGTTTGTCTGAAACTGTTGACAACGGCTTACCTCTATTTACTATTTAGTTACTTTTTGCTAATCGTCAATGGTGAACTTAGGGGTCGGATTATCATTTAGGTTTCATAATTTAACTTCTAGTCCCCATTCTCCCTGCCCCACGCCTAGGTTAGGGAGCCAACCACGACATGATAAGCCTTCATTGAACTTATACTCCCCCCTCACATTGCCCATAGAGTTCATTGTAGAACTCTCTTCTACATTGCAATGTGTGACTACGAAATTTATAAACTTCCTTAATAGCGTTGATAACATCGGATCTTATGTTGATCTATGAATAAGTTTCAAATAATCTAAATTGTTGAACACACTCTTCATGACAATGGAAATATTTTTTATTCTCGTTTATAATGAACCTTTATTGATAAAGGATGAACTCTCACACCGATGTGGGCTATGCTCAAATTACGGAGATGTGGGCCCCGTGCCGTTAGGCTCTAAGGAGTCCCATGATCCACACACGATAAAGAATGACTGCGAGATTAACGGCTAAGTCCCTACACTCGAGCATGATTAATAAAATGATTGAAATGAAAGTGTAGAGAAAAACCGTATAACTAATCTTATACTCCTAGAACTAACAACGACAGCTACGTCAAAAAGATAAAGATAGCGTACAAGAATAATTATCAATACCTTTTTCCAAATATAATTTTAACGAATATTTATAAAATTCATCTAATATTATCCAAGATAGTAAGTAAACGCTCCTCTACATTATTAACTACCCTATTCCAGTCTAAATGAGACTGAACAAGATTACGTGTATATTCGTCCATTTCCATGCTACTTCTCACCTCTTTTATTTTATTTAAGAATTCATATTTATTAAACGGCTTAACTATTCTTACAAGCTTAGACTTTGAAAAATATTCATAATTAGCTTCATTATAATACATGACTACTGGAGTACAAACACCTAAGGATTCCAAGATAGTTATACCAAATGCGTCAGATATAGATGGATAAATATTTACTTGTGCTTTACTTAGGATCCTATATACCTCGCCTTTACTAATCCTCCCAAGACTTACTACATCAGTTTCACCCTTATATTTTGAAGTAACATCATTCAAATTACCTCCAATAATATATAATTTCTGTAAGTATCCATTTTCCCTAGCCATTTTAAAAATTTTAATTGCCTCAAGAATTCCCTTAATTCTAGAGGGTCTTGCAAAAAACACTGCATAAGTATCTTTATTTTTGCATGCATAGTTTAAAATTGTACTATCTAATCCTACATAAGGGAAAATAACTGTATAATCTAACTTATCTAGTCCAACTTTCTTAATTGCACCTTTTGAGGGAGTTAAAATATGTACCTTATCTTTACTACGAATTAAGGCTCGTCTCCACGTTTTTTGCTTTATAACATTGGCTAATAAGGATATAAACTCTTTAGAGCTTTCAAGATAATTTAGCAATCCTTTAAAGTGATAAATATAGAATTTTAAGCTTAGGGGTATATCGCCCATAGCTTGAAGTACGCCAATATATTTTTTAGAATATTTTAGTGAATAATATAAAAAATCATATCCAGCTGGTCTTCCATTTACAAAGTCTAAAATATGCTTTTTAAAAAATTGAGGTATAAGCATATCTGAACCAATCTTCGTATCCAATACAATTTCATTATCCAATATTTTTTTAAATATATAAGCGTTATTATTGTGTAATTTACAATCCAAATAATAATCTAAAATTGTATTATTTACAGGTAAGTTTAATTTATCAATAATTTCTAAGACATCGTCCTTTTTAAACCTTTTATTTATGCATAAATCTAGATAGACTGAATCTATGTCTGGTACAATTTCATACCTTATCTTTTTGAATCTTTTTAACCAATTAAGCGTAACATATTCAGCTCCACCTATGCAATTTTTCATAAAAATATTTGGAGCCCTAATCAATACATAAGACATCTTCAACACAGCCTACTGTATATAACAAATAAAAAGTTTTTTATCTTCGATGCTTTGTGGGTTTGTTCAATATATTTCAGCAGAATGATACGGTAAAAATATACTTTCTATAGAAAATAATAGATCTTTCAAAATTTTACTATGTTAAGGCCTAACCTCGACTCCTTTTGCTCTACCAACAACAAGGTTAGCCATGTTATCCAGGCGTAAGCCCAAAACTTGAGCTTAGCATCAACAACTTGACCGGCAAAACTTATAGCCCTTACAGACTCACCAAAAGTACGCGGAGAACAAGGACTCAACCACCTATGACCATAACCCTTCTCGTCCCTCCAACGTTCACAACCCAACCTCTTAAACTTACAGCTTTACGCCTAACAGGATGACCAAGTCTGATATCCTAGGAGGAACTACAACACCAAGAACCTCGTTAGTATCGTAAGCCTTACCACCATAGAACCTCTTTTCCTTACCTTGCTACTTCAAGTCCTTCACTGTGTTAACTGCTGAATCAATCATTGCTCGTCACCTCAGCGTTCACTATCTTGAACTCGTCCTTCTCCATAACTACTTCGATCTTGAGGAACTTTGAATCCCTCCCTTTACCCCATTTTGCTACAACGTATTGTCCTCCTCTTATTGTGCTTATTCCCATCATCTAATTCAAGTTCGTCACTCGCTTCAGGGAAGTTTATGTTCCTTACTCTTTCCCATTAGGCTTGTTGGGATTATTTCTGCGAGTGCGCTTAATTGCTCTGTAGGGTAAGAACAAGTGTAGGAATGCTAAAAAGTTGTTGAACTCCTTTGGCTTGTACTTGGTCTTAGCATTCTCCTCTTGGAGTAATTCCCACCAGTGTTCGAAGACGTAGAGGGGAACATTAGCTTGTATCTAGTTAACACGTTCTCGTCGTACTCCAATCCCTAGTGCTCTTCTTTTACATAGGTAATACTTAGCGTAATTACTTAAAATTTTTGTATAATTCTGAAGCGACCCACAACGTATCTGAGTCATCTGAATGAATAAAAACCTTATGGAAAGTGATTTATTTACAGAGAATTTTCCATATAAGGTAAAGGATTATGTAGATGATTTTGCGTCTTCCAGTAATTACATTGTTAAGCAGTGGCAAGAATCAACAGAATTAAGAGCATTGAATTACTTGAAATTGTAGGGTGTTGAAATGCTCATATTCAAACTCATTTTCCTTCAGAAAACCGAATCTCGAACTTTTTAATCTCAATCAATTTAGGATCTATACAATAAACTTAAGAATTCTATTTCTACACCTAAGACTTATTGAGTGAAATAAAGAAATTATTCTATCTAATAAAAATTTTTCATATATTTCTACATTACATAAGGAATGTTCGCATCGAATATTCTACTCCTAAAAAGAAAATAGGATCACTAAAAAAGGCTGTTATAATTACTATTTTACCACCTCCGCTTAGCAACCTCTTCGCTGTATGGAATCTTCCACCTACCGTTAATCTCCACAGCATTGATTTTAACTTCTCTGAATTAACAGTTGAATATTTCAGCAACTTCGCTAGGTGTTAAGTACCTCTCCACAGTTATCAAAAGTTATGTGAAAACGTTATAGTCTCTTCCTCCAA